>CAJXZI010000117.1 GCA_913063005.1 uncultured Halieaceae bacterium
CGTTCATGGCATGGTGGGACTCAAGATGCGCGCGGTCTCGTCAGCGTTGCTGTTCTTTATCCTGAATATCATTGGCCTTGGTATGGGACCCACGACTGTCGGTCTAGTGAGCGATATGCTGGTAGATCAGCACGGTACCGACTCGTTGCGTTACGCCATGATGTACATTGTGCCAACGGCGATGTTTGTCTCAGGCGTTTTTTATGTAATTGCCTCACGCTTTATCCGTGAGGATCTCTCAAATGCGCCTGATTAAGAGACCGTTTTAGAAACCCGCATAAATTTAAAGCCCGCTCTTGCGGGCTTTTTTGTGTCAATTTGACGAGCTGACAATTCGGGTCGATACGGCGTTTTCCTCAATATCAACGGGCGTGTAGCGAATAGGGCGCCAAGCTTTTTCCGCGTACAACTGCGTTTGATCGTCGAAATGAGGAGAATTCGGGTCGCCCGACTGCGAATAAGACAAAAGGGCCTCCGCTTCTGGGCCATCATCTGTCCAGCCTAAAGTCATGATGAAGCTCGACCCATGGACTACGTTGTAGCCTGTCTTGGATAAGCTATTGCTGTCGGCGACGAACTCATTGCTACCCGAAAATATCGGTGTTTCTGTTGGGTTATTACCGGGCGTATTTGTTACTTGTAGGTTAGCTATGCCCTCGTGCCGATTACCGCCGTGGAGCGGGTACTGACGGTCAAATCGGTGGCCTATTTGTAAATTGCCCAGCGCAGCGTCAAGCGCGATGCCTTCACCTTGAAGCAGTAGGACAGCCTCAGCGAGTTTGTCCAGTGCCGCGGCTGTATTAGCGAGCCCCGAGGGTGTGGTGACTGGTTCAGTTGGGTTGAATCTGTTTTTGAAAAGTGACGATCCCAGATAGGTCTCGTCATAAGGGTAGCGTGTTACCCACTCTCGAAAGAGCACTGCGCCGCGTGATTCGCTGTTGAAGGTTCGGTCCCAGTCTGTGAGCACAGCACAAGCTTCTTCGAGGTTCACGCTTGCCCCTTCAATGACGCGATCAGGTTGGTCACCACAAGCAGCTAAGAGCTCAGGCAAAAGCATCGCCGCTGTAAGGCTGTCATTGCTAAATAACGCGGTCTGAATCTCGTCTCGACTAAACTTCCCATCCGACCCCGCATAACCGTAGCTGCTATCGGGTCTCAGTAAGGCAATGTTCATCCGTGTTCGCACGCTACGCGGTGTCATCGTGGGACCATAAAGCGGTGACAAAGACGCAGCAGGGTTGTCCGGATCACTCAACCAGTAGCTGTCATTGGCATTGAAAACATACTGCTCGCTTTCAATGAGTGGACGACGCTCAAACGGCTCGGTATTCGGAACGGGAGAAGATGTCTCAAGCCAGTCGTTCATCGCTGTGCTCCCGTCTAAGATCACCAATCCTTTGGAGAGGAATAGGTACTGTAATTTGGGAACTGCTTTGATCGTGTCGTGCCAGGCGCCGATGGCGGCATCGCTCAAGGCGCCCACGTTGGAATTATCGATATAAACCGCACGGCCATCCGCAGAAGCGGCAATGGTGTTTACCCAGGGCATCGCGTTGTATTGCCGGTGAGCATCGATGAACGCATCCATACTTTCTGCGCTACCCATAGCCTGCCACTGAGCGAATGTGTGGATGTTCTCGGCGTTTGCGTCTCGAACAGCAAAAGCAGTCATGGGGTCATCGCTGAGCCCTGGCAGCACCATCAGTGGACCGTGATGTGAGAACCAAACTGTGTGGGCTTTGTTGACAGGCCCTTCGGGCGTTTTGATGGTGATGTTAACCTCGGTGGATGTGAGTTCTTGCCACCCATCTTCAAATCGGTACTGACTCGGGTTGTCCGGATTCAAAGTAAGTTGATACACGACCGTGCGCTTAGAGTTCGATACCGTGTGCGACCACCCTACGGCATCGTTAAAGCCAATTGCCACGCCAGGTGTACCGACCAAACCCGCGCCATAGGCGTTATAAACGCCGGGTATGGTCAGGTGTTTTTCCCAAAAACGTGCGATCCCGTACCAAGGGTAGTGCGGGTTGGCGAGGAGTAAGCCCTTACCATTTTCTGAGCGATTGGTGCCGACTGCCCAGGCGTTTGACCCCATATCGCGGAGTTTCATGTCTGTTAGCGTGGCAGCCATAGAGGGGGCTTCGTCCAGCGCTGCGATGCGGCTGCCTCGATGACTGATGGGTGTTACGGATTGCTCGCTGTTCGCAAGTATTTGTGTCTCGGGCGCCAACTTTTGAAGTGTGGCTACTTCAACTGAAGACTCGATAGACGGGGGTGCGGCGGCAGTAATCGCACCTGCGATACGAGGTAGTGTATGTACCAAGGTCACATACTGCGCCATGAAATCCTCGGCGGTCGCGGGCCGTACCCAATCAGCCCCGTCGCACCAAGACCCAAAATTCCCCTGCTGTTCGGTCACATATTGGCTGTAGCCCGCGGCATAGCCCTCGATCCACTCCCTAATTTGCGGCGTTTGTTCGGCCAATGCGCGCTTAGATTTTTCTGAAATGCCGAGTGCTTTGACGACAATATCGCGGCTGGCGTTTCGGTTTTTGGGTCCAGGGCCGAAGACAGCGGCGCTCTCGCCACGGGATTGGACTAGCGCAAGGGCCATGTTGCAGAGCTGATCCTCGGCCGCCGTATACGCCTCACCAAAGCCGAGTGACCCCCACGAGTCCGCCGTAATATGCGGAATGCCAAATTCCGTTTTTACAACGGTCGCAGTGTATTTGGGGGTGGCTAATTCGGTTTCTGACTCATGGCACCCAGCAATCGCAACCGTGGAAAGTATGCTCAAAAAACCAACGAGGCGTTTAAGGAGTAAAGATCGAGTTAGTGAGCTCATAGAAAAGCCTTTGTAATTATTGTGACGCTCGCAACGTTAACCCAAAAGAAAACCCGCTTGCTAGTGAGCCGAGGCTTGCAAGAATGAACGCTTATCTATCGAGGGCATTTTTCTCCGGAAGCAAAGAGAGACGGACGTAGCATGACGAACTTTGAGTTTGATGGGCGCATAACGATTAGTCGCCCGCCCCTGATGGTGGGAGCCCTGACCATCTGAGGGGTGGTTTTGGTCAGACTGATCATGGGAAGAATGGTCATGGAAAGATCGGCCACAGAAAGAGCGACCATGGAAAGATCGGCCATGGAAAGAGCCCTCATAGAGCGGGTGATCGTTTAAAACGTGATCGTGGAACCTTTGATCAAGAGGATAAAGTTAGGTAATGAAGATAAATTGCTCGTTAGGCGTCTTCGATCGTGAACTGAATCGATCCCAGATGGCCAAAATGAATTGCGTATTCACCGGGTTCTCCGGTCAGTGCTGAGCCGTTAGTTCCCGCCAACAAAATGCCGCCTTTCGGGAGTGAGTAGCCGAGTTCCCTGGCTTTTGCCATACACCACGCATGCGCAGATCTTGGTCCGCCGAGGGAATCCATCGGTGTGGTTGTGAGCAATGTCTCGCCATCGCGAGTGGCCACGATTTCAAGCGCAGAGAGCGCATCAAAATCGAAGCTATCCCAGTCTGCCATGTCACCACGGATAAATTGATCCGCACCTAGATTACAGAGTGTGACGTTACCCGGCGTCATATCCTCCGGACGTGCGAAGTCTAGACTGACAAATTCAATCGCTGGCCCTACGGCAATTGGATTACCGCCTGCGTCAAAGGTAACCGCCATCTCGCACTCGATACGCCTGTGCGGCGAATACGGCAGGCGGCCACCGCTAGTAATTTCCCGATTTTGGTACAGCAGTCCAATGAGGGCTTCTTCGAGACCAAATAGTTTTTGTAAGTCGGTGTTTGTGACGCCTGCCTTGATACCCGCTGGCATGCCTGAGACACGCTGAGTGAGTTCGGGTAGCGACTGATAAGCATCCGCTACCGTAATACCGGCTGGGAACTCGGGGAGCTGAGTGTTAGCACTGATCGCATTAGCAAGAGCGTCAATGAGAGCGTCAGAAATCATGGGTCTCAGTTTTCTTACGTTATGGCTTTCGATCCATCACCACTGGGTGTCAGCAATGGTGACGCGGTGGAGCAGTCGGTCGTAGCCATCGAAGCCACCCGTTGCTGAATGGAGCAGAGAACGGTTGTCCCAGATCACTAGCATGTCTTTTTCCCATTTGTGGCGGTACTGGAACTTCTCCTGAGTTTGATGGACATACAACTCCATAGCGAAGGCTTGAGACTCCTCAGGAGACATGCCTTCAAAACTTTGTATGTAGGCCGCTGACGAAAATAATGCTTTGGCGCCGGTCTCGTGGTGCTCTCGAACGAGCGGGTGAGGACAGGTTTCTCGTGCTTTTTCGCTGGGCTTGATCTTCATGCTGCGACCAGCTTCTCGATCGCTTTCACCATAGGCGCCATCGGGGGCATAGCCGAGTGCAGCAGAGTGGATGGCAGTGAGGCCTTCAACTTTCTCGCGGAGCTCGTCGGGCATCTCCTCGTAGGCTTTCACTTGGTCAGCAAACAAGGTGTCGCCACCATGCGGAGGAATGGTGATACCAAACAGTGCTGTGCCCGCCGGTGGAATTGGCATGAAACTCCAATCGGTATGGAATATCTCGGCAAAGATGGGCGTTTTCTCATCAGCATTTCGCTGAATCGCGCAAATATTCGGGTAGCCTTCAATGTGACCGAAAAACGGGTCTTCTCCGACCTCACCGAAATATTGCGCTACGCGCTCGAGGTCCTCAGGCGTAAGTGCCTGATTCGGTAGGGCAATGACCTTGTGCTCGAGCCAGAGTTGTCTGAGCTCAGCAATCTGTGAGTCGGTGAGGTCTTGGGTGAGATCGATGCCCTCGATGCGAGCGCCGCAGGCTTGTCCCGAGGGGGTAACGGTTAAAGTCATTCCGTGGTCTCCGCTAATTATTCTTTTATTCGTTTTAGATTACGGTGCGTGATTCCACCATGCTAAGTCTGAATAGGCGCGCAGGTCTAGTTCGTGCGTCCAGGCTGAGCGATGTTGATGCGCGATGTGGAAGTAGGTTTCCGCCATTTCACGCGGTAGTAAAAGTCCGTCGTCTTTCCCGCGGGTCTCGCGGAGTTTTTCGAACATTTCAGCACCCAACATTTTTCCAAGTGTATCGGGTGCGTCGACGGCGCCATCAACAATGATATGTGCAACGTGAATTCCCTTGGACGCATACTCGGCGTTCAGTGTTTGACAGAGCATGCGTCGGCCGCCCATGGCAGCCGCGTGTGAATGCTGCCCGGCGTTACCGCGCACTGCAGCTGTGGCTGAGGTCACCAGAATGGTGCCCGTACCGCGGGCTTCCATGGCTGGGATCACTGCTTTGGCGAGTCGGAATAAGCCCATACAGGCCATCTGCCATCCCAGTTCAAACGTTTTTAGTGCGGTGCTCTCGAGTGAACGGTTACCGATCTGCGCCCCCAAGTTAAAGAGCACCACCTCGATAGGACCGATTTGCTCAACTTCTTCGACTAATTTCTCGATGGCGCCTTCTTCAACGGCGTTGAGCATGTGGCCTGAGGCTGAACCACCGTTTGACTCAATCCCATCTACAAGCTTTTGCATGCCTTCTGCGTCACTCCGCCGGCAGAGTGCGGCGTGATAGCCATTTTCTGCAAACTTAGCACCTACTGAACCGCCAATGCCCGCGCCCGCGCCGATAATCAAACATACTTTTTTCATATCAATGTTCTCCGATGCTTAGTGACCTATCTTAAGTTGGCCGTTACCGATGTCTGTCGAGTGGAAGAGCGCATTGCTCGTCAAACGTGAAATCTACACCACACCGCTTGCGCGCCACCTAGTTGGGCTGTTTGAAATCGTAGCGAAAGAGGTCAATGAGTCGCTTGGGTGATCTATAGCTTTGCGGGCGCTCGGCGCTGACCGGCTAGTCCCTGCTCTTTTACCGCAGTGATAATACTCTCCACATTGCTTAAATCTGTGATGAGCGTACCCAAGGTGAGCGTCTTCGTCTTGTAGTTCACAATGATGGGTACAACCGGTGCTGACGCGGCGATGGCGATGCGCGCAAAGCCAGCTTTCAACGTCCCGTCGCTGTTGCGGGTTCCTTCTGGCGCAATACCAAGCATAAGCGAAGAGCGCGAGTTGAACTCACTCGCCATCTTCTCAATCAAGCCTTGGGGTGATCGTCGGTCAACAGGAATGCCCCCAACCAAACGGAAGAACCATCCGTGTGGAAATTTAAAAAGCGTGTGCTTGCCCATGTAGTTGAGCTTGAGGCCCCAACCCCAAATCACAGATAGCGCCAAAATAAAATCAAAGTTCGAGCTGTGCGGCAGCGCAACGAGAACTAGCTTTGACCTGTTTGGCAGGTTTCCCTCGAGTCGCCATCCAATGAGCTTAAAAACGAGTCGCCCGGTGAGGGTGCGAACAGGATGTTTTCGCTGGGGTACAGCATCGCCAAGACGGGGCCACTTCATTGTTGTTATTTACGCCGTTTTATTGAAGGAACAAAGTATTCGTTGTTTTTACTTGTGTGGGAAGCACATTTTTTGGGCTTTGGGCTTTGGGCTTTGGGCTTTGGGCTTTGGGCTTTGGGCTTTGGG
>CAJXZI010000118.1 GCA_913063005.1 uncultured Halieaceae bacterium
GGGTTCTTGCGCTTACTTAACTTTGACTTGTCAGGGTTTCGAAGTAGCGGCAGATGACACAGCTCGGGCATATCCCAGCCAAAGTAGTGATAGAGCAATTTGTGCTTGGGTGCTGAGTTCAACCACTCTTCACCACGAATCACGTGGGTAATACCCATCAGGTGATCGTCCACAACGTTTGCAAGGTGATACGTTGGCATACCGTCTGACTTAAGAAGGATCTGCGCATCGACCATGCTCCAATCGAGCTCGATATCTCCACGAAGGCGGTCGTGAATCAGGCAAGCTCCCTCTTCATCCGGCACACGCATGCGAATCACGAACGAGGCGCCTGCGGCCTTTCGTGACGATTGCTCGGCTTCACTGAGCTCGAGATCTGCTGGCTTCAGGGCCGTTGATCGACCGTCAGCACGACGGGCCTCTCGCAAGGTTTCCAGCTCCTCGGGCGTTCGGTAGCAAACAAACGCATCACCCTGCTCAACAAGTTGCCATGCATACTGACCGTAAATCTCGCGCCGCTCACTCTGACGGTAAGGTCCGTGATCGCCACCAACGTCGGGACCCTCATCCCAGTCGAGCCCCAGCCACCTGAGCGAGTCAAAAATCATCTGCTCGGCAGCCGCAGTGCTGCGCGCCTGATCCGTATCTTCGATACGCAAAATGAACTGTCCACCGTGTGCTTTTGCGAAGCATCGGTTAAACAACGCCATATAGGCCGTGCCTACGTGTGGGTCCCCAGTGGGAGATGGCGCAACGCGTGTTCTGACAGTCATTAAGGTTTCGTCCGTTAGCGGCTAAATTAAGCGCGCCATACTAACAGAACCCGGCAATAATAAAGTCCCTGAGAATGGCTTCGCGTGAGACTAATTGCGTGAGTTTGTTACACCCGAACCACAAAATTCGATACGATGAGCAAAAGCCAAGAGCAAGAAGAATCATGCGTTTTTTTCGATCGTTTGTAACTGTCAGTTCCCTCGCGCTACTGCTGACAGCCTGTGGTAGTGGTGAGAGTAATGTGGTGTCGGGAAACCGAGAGGGCTTGTTGCATTACGGTAACGGCGCAGAGCCTCAAGGCCTTGACCCACACGTTGTAACAGGCGTCCCGGAAAATCATCTTATCCGTGCGCTCTTTGAGGGGCTTGCCGTGAAAAACCCGAAAACACTGGAGCCTGAACCCGGTGTGGCCGAGCGATGGGACATCAGCGACGACGGCACGGTTTATACGTTCTACATCAATCCAAATGCCAAGTGGAGTAACGGTGAGCCGATCACGGCTTCTGACTACGTTTGGTCATGGAACCGTGCACTGCACCCCGACACGGGCTCGCTGTACGCTTACATGCTCTACCCCATCGCCAATTCCGAGGCTTACTCAAAACGCGAGATAACCGACTTCAGTGAGGTGGGCGTCAAAGCACTCGATGACCTCACTTTGGAAGTCACGTTAAACGCCCCAACACCCTACTTCCTGCAACTCATGGATCACTACAGTAGCTTTGCTGTTCACCCTGAGACGCTGATGAAGCACGGCAAGATGACCGATCGTTTTACGCCATGGACGCGAGTGGGCAACATCGTAAGTAACGGTGCCTTCACGTTGGAGGAGTGGTCGCTTAATCGCCGCATCATTATGAAAAAGAGCGAACATTACTGGGATCGCGACAACGTCGAGCTCAATGGCGTCGTTTTCTATCCGACGGAAAACGTTGTCAGTGAGGAGCGCATGTTCCGGGCTGAGCAATTGCACTACACGCAGGTAGTCCCGCTCGACAAGATCCCGGGATATCGCGAGAGCGGAAACCCTAGTTACGTGCAGGCCCCCTACTTAGGGACTTACTATTACTTGGTCAATACCGATCGACCGCCGGTTGATAATGTCCTAGTTCGTCGCGCGCTATCCTTAGCTTTGGATCGAGACCAACTTACGCGGACGGTGCTTCAGGACACTGCCATACCGGCATTCAGTATCACACCACCCGACACGCTTGGTTATAACCCCCCAAAGCTCTTTGATCATGACCCCGAAAAAGCACGTCAATTGCTAGCTGAGGCGGGCTACCCAAACGGAGAGGGTTGGCCAGGACTGGAAATCATCTACAACACGCAAGAAGCGCATCGAAAAATCGCTGTTGCAGTGCAGCAGATGTGGAAGAGCGAGCTGAATATTGACGTCACCATCGCCAACCAAGAGTGGAAGGTCTATCTCGACTCGGTTTCACAGCGAAACTTCCAAGTCGCCCGCCGCGGCTGGATTGGCGATTACGTCGATGCGAACAATTTCCTCGACCTTTTCATTACCGATGGTGGAAATAACAACACCGGCTATGCCAATGAAATCTACGACGACATCATTCTAAACCGGGCGCCCAAGGCCAAAACTCGTGACGAGCGATACAGCTTGTTTTACGAGGCGGAAACAATGTTGATGCAAGAGATGCCGATCATTCCCATCTACACCTATACCAGTAAGCATTTGGTGCACCCAAGTGTTGAAGGTATCTACCCCAACCTTATGGACTCATTAAACCTAAAATACGTGAAACTCCATCCGGAACGTCGCTTGAATGGGGAGGCCAACTAAGGTGCTGCGCTTTATTTTTTGGCGATTAATCCAAGCCATTCCTGTTATTTTTGTGGTCATCACAGCGACCTTTTTCTTGGTGCGCTCAGCACCCGGTGGGCCTTTCGATAGCGAAAAAGCGGTTCTTCCCGAGGTAAAACGGGCTTTAGAAGCTCAGTACAAACTTGACCTCCCCTTGCACGAGCAATATTTCGCCTACCTCAGTGATTTGAGTAATGGCGACCTGGGGCCGTCGTTCAAATACCCAGGGCGCAGCGTGAATGAGATCTTGGGAAGCGGCCTTCCCGTCACGGCTGAGCTTGGCTTGTACGCACTCAGTTTTGCCTTATTGATCGGCGTTTTAGCCGGCGTATTCGCGGCACTCAAACCGAATACGCGGCAGGACTACATCCCAATGGGGTTGGCAATGATAGGGATCTGTATGCCCTCCTTCCTGCTCGGCCCTCTACTCGTGCTGGTCTTTGGCATTTATCTAGATTGGCTACCTATCGCCGGCTGGGGTGATTTACCGGGCGACAAGATTCTGCCGTCAATCACACTTGGATCTGCTTACGCCGCGTACATTGCACGGCTGAGTCGTGCGGGCATGCTCGAAATTCTCTCGCAGGATTACATCCGCACGGCACGCGCCAAGGGCTTACCAGAGTGGCGGGTGGTCACCCAACACGCACTTCGTGGCGGACTCATCCCCGTCATTGCTTTCCTCGGACCTGCTTTTGCGGGTCTGCTTGCAGGATCCTTCGTAGTGGAGACCATTTTTCAAATTCCGGGCTTGGGTCGCTTCTATGTGCAAGCGGCGTTCAACCGCGACTACACAATGATCCTGGGAACAACCGTATTCCTCTCAACACTCATTGTCTTCTTTAATCTGATCAGTGACGTCATAGCCGCGTGGCTGAATCCGCGTCTCCGCGCGCAGTTCAAAGGAGCCGCCTGATGAATACCCAAGAAGTGAACGTACCCTCAGGCGCTGATCTCTCTGAAGCGGAGGACGGCTCATCGCTTTGGCAAGACGCGTGGCTGAGGCTTAAAAAGAACAGAGCTGCAGTAGCGGGTGGTGTGGTGCTCATCACTATGGTCGTTCTGGCGCTGCTCACCCCGCTCATCGCACCTTACAGCTACGAAGCGCAGAACCTTGACCTGGGCGCATCTCCACCTTCAGCCGCACATTGGTTGGGAACCGATATTTTCGGCAGAGACTTGCTCACGCAGATTTTATACGGCGGCCGCATATCACTCGCTGTGGGCTTTATCGCAACCGCTGTCGCTTTAGTCATTGGCGTCACTTGGGGTGCTGTAGCGGGCTACGTCGGCGGACGCGTCGATGCGGCAATGATGCGCTTCGTGGATATTCTCTACGCACTACCCTTCATGATTTTCATCATTCTGTTGATGGTCGTATTTGGTAGGAACATCCTTCTTTTATTCCTCGCCATCGGCGCGGTCGAGTGGCTCACCATGGCACGGATCATGCGCACGCAAGTACAGGCCCTTCGACAGCAAGAGTTTGTGGAAGCGGCCATCTCGCTAGGTCTATCGCCAAGTGCCATTGTCTTCAAGCACATCGTTCCTAACGCGATCGGACCGATCATTGTTTACACCACTCTCACCATACCGAGCGTTATGTTGCTCGAAGCGTTTTTAAGCTTTTTGGGGTTAGGCATTCAGCCTCCTCAAACCAGCTGGGGGCTATTGATCAGCTATGGGGCGGAGACTATGGAACAGTATCCATGGCTACTCATATTCCCGGGACTCGCCCTGACGATCACGCTGTTTTCACTGAACTTCTTGGGCGACGGCTTACGTGATGCGCTCGACGTTCGCGGCTCTAAGGATTGATCGCATGAGTTTATTAAACGTCAACAACTTGAGCGTCAGCTTTGTCACCCGAAACGGAACTACCAACGCTGTTCAAAGCGTCAGTTTCACGGTCGAGCCAAATTCCATTACCGCGATTATCGGTGAGAGTGGGTCCGGTAAATCGGTATCCTGCTACGCGTTACTCGGGTTGATTCCACAACCGCCTGGACGCATTGACTCGGGAAGTGCTGAGTTCGAGGGACGCGATCTTTTGCAACTGTCTGAGCGCGAATTGCGTGGTATACGCGGGTCAGACATTGCCATGATTTTCCAAGATCCAATGACGTGCTTGAACCCCTACATGCGGATAGGCGAGCAACTCATAGAGCCTCTTTTGGTGCATGGTGTTGCCGACAAGGAGACCGCAACGGCACGCGCAACTGCGTTGCTGGATGAGGTTGGTATTCGTAATCCCGAATCTGCCATGAACGCCTACCCCTTTGAATTCTCCGGGGGCATGCGCCAACGGGTGATGATCGCCATGGCGTTGATTACCGAACCAAAGCTACTCATCGCAGATGAGCCTACGACGGCGCTCGACGTTACGATACAAGCACAGATCCTTCAACTCATTAAGTCGCTACAGGACAAACGCGATATTGGCGTCTTGTTTATTAGCCATGACCTCGCGGTAGTCTCTGACATTGCTGATCAGATCGTGGTGATGGAGAAAGGCCATGTGGTTGAGCAAGGTGCCCCCACGGATATCTTTTCGAACGCGCAACACCCTTACACGCAGAAATTACTCGCTGCTATCCCTAGTGGTGAGCCACCAGAGGCTGATGGCTCGCGTGCGCCACTCATCACTGCCACTAACTTGAAGACCTATTTCACCAGTGAGAATAGCGATGAGCCGGTCAAAGCAGTGGACGATGTCTCGCTAACAATCAATCGCGGCGAAGTACTCGGACTTGTTGGTGAGTCCGGCAGTGGTAAATCCACGTTTGGCCGCTCGATTCTACGTCTAACACCCATCACGGCCGGTAGCGTTGAGTTCGACGGCCTCAACGTAGGCGAGCTCGACAAGGGCAGCTTGAAAACCCTGCGCCGACGTATGCAGATGATCTTCCAGGATCCTTACGCATCACTGAACCCTCGAATGACGGTTTATGACACCCTGGCCGAGCCCTTGTTACTCCACAAAATCGTCGATCGCGCTGGCTTGGATAGCGCCATCAAGTCGCTGATGGACAACGTCGGTTTATCGCGCGCTTTCGCCAAGAAATATCCGCACGAATTCTCAGGCGGTCAGCGCCAGCGTATTGCGATTGGTCGGGCCTTGGCGACCAAGCCGGAGTTCATTGTGGCGGACGAGCCCGTGTCTGCACTCGACGTCACCATTCAGGCGCAAATTCTCGATCTTTTGAAGGATTTGAAAGACGAGTACGGACTCACCATGCTGTTCCAAAGCTCTGCTTCATTGTCTTGCGGACGGTGTTCACAGCGGTCAAAATCGATGAGCCAGACCGCTTGCTGGGCATCCATTAGGATATTGTGAATATTGAGATCATGATGGTAGATATCCACATCATGCATCTTTTTTACCATGTGCCCGGTACGGCGCCATAGGTCTTCCGGTAAGGGTTCTTTACACAAGTGATGATGAAAGTCCTGAGCATGTGGAATCGCTTCCAACAATAAGGCATTGCGATAGGTAAACGTCGATTGCTTACACCAGCCGGCAATCGGGTTGGGGACATTTAACCCTTGTGCCCGCATGTACATAAGCAAATCAATCTCACGTTGCACTCTGGTTTGGGCGAGGCCGCGATAAAAAAACTTATCTTTGGTCAGATGGCGCACCATGCCACCCCGCAAATAGCGCCGCAGCACCATCGTCCGGCCTTCATAAGCAATAAAGTAGGTTTTACCTCTACCCACGCGCACGGCCATCACTGCATTTTGCTCCCGCCAGTAATGCGGCTTGAACCAATGACTATGAATATGTTGATTGCATTGCGGTACATACACAAATTACTTGGGTTGGGGCTGCGCTTGCCATTCCCATG
>CAJXZI010000119.1 GCA_913063005.1 uncultured Halieaceae bacterium
ATTGAAACCGGATCATCTGCACGAGAGCTAGATATACCGAGCAGCTATGCGGCCAGCATTCGATTGATAAATTGACGTACCGTACTTTAGTTCCAACGAGGACACTCATTCCAAGGCTTACCGTATAACAGCACGAGGCAATCTATAAGGATCCACAATGCAAGGCTTTTCACCGGCGGCAGACAATAACAAATCGGCGATTCTTTCGATTCTGAGTCACTATCTCTCGGTGGGCGATCACGTGTTTGAGATCGGTAGTGGTTCCGGGCAGCACGCCATACACATGTCAGCATCATTGCCGGAAATTCAATGGCAACCCAGTGACCGCGCGATCAACCTCCCCACACTCAGCTCGAATATTCTTGAGTACGGCCCACCTAATCTACGGCCACCCATTGAACTAGACCTAGACAAGCCGTCTCGAGCAATTCCGTCGGCAGTGCAATGTGTTTACGCCGCGAATGTGATGCATATCGTCAGAGAGGCTCTCGGTGCCGAACTCATAAGCTGGGCGGCCGAAAGGCTCGACGAGAGAGGATATTTAATTCTTTATGGGCCCTATCGATATGCTGGGGAATTTACAACGGAGTCGAATAAAAACTTCGATGAATGGTTGAAAAAACGCGATTCAGAAAGCGGCATCAGAGATTTCGAATGGGTAATTAAGCTCGCCGCCGAACGGGCCTTAACGTTAGTTAAAGACCACGCAATGCCGGCCAACAATCAGTGTCTCGTATTCCAAAAAACTGCGTGAAAAGGTGAATGATTTATAGCCGCAAATACGGTTCTTGCCTTTGCCGCCGGCTCCAAACGCTTGCAACGCCCTATTGGCACTCCTGCAAGGCTGATCACACAACCATTTATCTTATTTAAGAACGGCTTCTGGTTTCGAAAAGCTTCTGGGGCTGGGTGACATGCGCTGCTTTAACGGCTCATTGGCATCGTTTTGGATAGAAGTCTGAGAGAGAGCTAGCCACATTTTGTGGAGGTGCTATTGATCCTTGTAAATGGGGTTCCGCTTCTCGATAAAAGCACGCATACCCTCTTTAAAGTCCTCAGTCCCGGAACACATGATCTGATTTCGATTCTCAATTGCCATGGCCGCTTCAAGACTTGCGGCGTCGATGGCCATATTGAGACCCTCTTTCGTCATTCGCAAACCCATGGGCGACGCGGCAAGCAGGTCGTCAACGTAGCCCTGAGCCGTGCTCTCAAGCTCGTCGTCCGGCACCACCTCGCTCACCAAGCCTGTCGCCAGCGCACGCTGTGCATTCACAAAACGCCCCGTCATCATCATTTCGGCAGCCACGCTAACGCCAACAAGGCGCGGAAGGAAATAACTAACGCCCATATCGCAGGAAGACAAACCCAATTTGATGAACGCCGAATTCATTTTGAGGCTCTCACCCGCAATTTTGATATCTGTTGCCAATGCGAAGGCAAAGCCCCCACCGCTTGCCGCGCCCTGGAGGCAAGAAATAATGGGCTGCGGGCAACGGCGCATCCGGATGTAAACGTCGGCTAGGTGGCCTTGGAAACCAAAGCCCCCGCCAAATGGTGCGTCTTTGAGCGCCTCATGATCCTTAATATCGAGTCCTGCACAAAACGCTCGCCCAGCGCCGCGCATCACGACCACACGACACTCTCGGTCTTGAAATAGATTGCCAAAATAATCTCGGAGCTCAGTCGCCATTTTTGTATTTATTGCGTTGAGACTGTCGGGTCGATTTAACGTTAGCCAGTGCGCGGCACCCTGCACATCAACAGTGATCGTTTCATAGTCGTACATAACAACTCGCCCCGAGTGCTAATCATTTCTCGTAGTGTGGTTTTTTTCATCAGCGATGGCAATCGACACCTAAATCAAAAAGTCAGATGCAACGGAACTCTCTACGAGAAAAAATCTATGAGGCCCAGATCAATGAGGTACAGATCACACCCCCGGTAATAACCACTGGCAGTAATCCGACTTTCTGGTACGGTCTCTTACAAAATAAATAGAAGTCGGGAGTTAGGTGTTGATGCAGTTGAGCAATGAGCAACCGAATGAAGAACGGCGCAAAGGCGAGCGGCGCCAAAGTGAAAGGCGACAAGGCGAACGTCGCGAAACAGCACGCGACACACCCGACCGCCGCAAGGATGACCGAAGGCAGGGAGAGCGACGAGCTCGCGACTGATACAGACCGCGCTCGCGTGCGGCGAACTGGCCTCACCCACAATACGCTTCGCCCTGATTAAGTCCGGTAACTGTCCTCTTTGTGTGGGCAACGTACCACTTTCTCTCGGACACCCCATTGGGGAAGCCGGCGTTCACACGCCGAGTGAGTATGTGAACTCAGAGATGCGTGTTCGATGACAGTCAGCTTGGCTCATGGGGATTGCGAGTCCAACAAATCAGTCCGTAAGTACTTTAGTCCTTAATCGCAGATAGAGTCCTCGGAACACCATCTCGTTTTCGCTAGTCTTTGCACCGCGTGAGGGTTAGGGGGAGCAGCCTCAGCCGCCCAAACCCTTGTAAACATGCGCTATGCGCAAACAGCACTTTGCTCGGCTCTAGAGCTTGTTGGTAAGTGGCTTTGGAGTCTGGGTCCGTATAATGGGCCCGTATAAAAAGCGCCTCGATAAAGAAACACTCTTCAATGGTTATGCCTCAACAGCCAGACCATATTCTTGGCTAGCATCTTGAATCCAAAGCCAGATGTAATCTGCATAGCTTCGTCGCACAACCAGTTCAAACTCAGACTCGCCAGTACGACGAATCACAGCCCCGGCCTTAGCAAATACGGTTGAAACAACCTTACCCACTGGAAACTCTGAGTCATGAAGATCAACTGGCGTCGACTTCTTGAGCATATCGACCACATGTTTGCCGCGTATCTTGTAGACCGTCATACCACCGCTGCCATTGACCAGTGAGTGATGACCATTCATCTCAGCACGAAAGCGCGTTTCTAGATCAAACACCTGCTCGTTTGGAAGCGAGATCAACCACTCATCTGGCGCGATCCAACGCACAACCAAATCACCCTGCTCAGCACTGGTGAGCGGGCTTAGTGGGAGCGCAACACCTAAAATTGACTGCGCAACAGCAATCAAGGGAGAGGTTGGCTCACAACGAAATGTTAGATGACCTAGGAGGCCTTCCTCACTAAATACAACACCCGCATCATCAGTAGACAGCCCGGCGATCTCTGCCAAACCTATATGGTGCAGCGGTGATTCGGCGCGGACTCCGTCATTAGAGCCTGGCACCTGATTCATAATCGCAACAGCGCTATTAGTGTCAGACATTTTGGCGCTCTCCTTTGGGGTCAAAGAATACTGGGCTACAAATTTCAGCTTCGATAACGCGACCGTCAGCCAGTGGGTAGTAAACCTTTTCTCCCATGCGGTCTAGGCCGCCCTTGACGAGACCCATAGCAATACTGTGGCCAAGATTGGCGCTCCAATAACTCGACGTAACGTGCCCGACCATAGGCATTGGGATGGGTGCATTCGGATCGAACACACCCTGAGCACCCTCGGGGAGAACAACGTTAGGGTCCGTTGTTCTAAGACCCACAAGCTGCTTGCGGTTTTCGCGAACACAATCTTCGCGCGCCATACCGCGCTTTCCAATAAAGCTAAATGGTTTCTGCTGCGACACCGCCCAACCCATACCCAGATCGTAAGGATGCACAGAACCATCAGTATCCTGGCCCGCAATGATAAAGCCCTTCTCTGCTCGAAGAATATGCATCGTCTCTGTACCGTACGGCGTCAGATTGTACTTCTCCCCTTCTTCGAACAGTTTTTCCCATACGTGCAGACCGAAGTTGGCCTGTACGTTGATCTCAAAGGACATTTCACCGGTGAATGAAATGCGGAATACACGTGCCGGAACACCTGCAACCGTCATTTCACGCCAATCCATGTAACCGAAGTTCTCTGCGGACACGTCGTAGTCGGTCAATTCCGCAATAAGCTTGCGGCTATTGGGACCTGATATAGTCATGGTCGACCAGTGATCGGTTACCGTATTGAAGTACACCTCCAACTCTGGCCACTCGGTCTGATGATAAAGCTCAAGCCATTCGTAAACGCGAGCTGCGCCACCCGTGGTGGTTGTCATGATGAAGTGGTTATCACCCAGGCAAGCGGTGACTCCGTCATCGAAAACCATGCCATCCTCGCCACACATCAAACCGTAACGACACCTACCGACGGCAAGCTTCGCCCAGGCATTGGTGTAAACACGACCGAGGAATTCACGCGCATCTTTACCTTGGATATCAATTTTGCCAAGCGTCGAAGCATCCAAAATGCCGACTGACTCTCGCGTTGCAAGACATTCACGATCGAGCGCCTGCTGCATCGTCTCGCCAGCTTTCGGGAAATACCAAGGCCGTTTCCACTGACCCACATCCTCAAACTCAGACCCGTTCGCAACGTGCCAGGCATGCATGGCAGTGAAACGCTCGGGGTCAAACAGCTCACCACGATCACGGCCCACAATCGCCCCAAAGGTGACGGGTGTGTAATTGGGTCGGAACATCGTTGTCCCTGTCTCAGGGATCGTTTTTCCGAGCGCCCTGGCCGTGATCGCCATACCGTTAATGTTGCCGAGCTTGCCCTGATCTGTGCCAAAACCCATCGCGGTGTAACGCTTAACGTGCTCAATTGATTCGTAACCTTCACGGCAAGCCAGCTCGATACCCGCAGCCGTTACGTCGTTCTGATAATCAACGAACTGCTTAGGTGCTTGGGCTGTCCGCTTGATGTGAGGCACGTGAAATAGGGTCATTGCCGCATCTTGTATACTGGCGTCTGTAGCTGGAACGGCAACCTTAACTGCAGATTTACCGAGTGCGTCGATGGCCGTTGTAGCCGCTTCAATACCCTGAGCGATCGCACCAGCCGTCGTGTACTCGCCATTCGCAGCACCTGCTGTCAGACGCTTTTCGACCGTTGGGCCTGCGAGGAAACCAAGAATCTCCTCGTTCCATACTGGGCGACTACCGGTGTGACCTGCGAGGTGAATCACTGGACTCCAACCACCACTGCTAGCAACAGTATCGGCACCTAGTTTAGTAACAGAGCCTGTCACCTTATCGCCGTCAGGGCTGATCGGCGCCACAGAGACACCCCTTACACGCTTAGACCCCGAGACATCAATAACGGCCGAACCCGTAATGACATCGATGCCAAGATCTGCGGCTTTAGTTACACACGCACCTTTAGGTTTCTGACGAGTATCAATAATGGCGACGACTTTCCGACCCGCTTCATGCCAATCGAATGCTGCTTGGTAGCCACCGTCATTGGTTGTCATCAAGACAAGTTTGTTCCCCGGCACCACACCGTAACGATTTATGTAAGTTGATACGGCGTTAGCCACCATACAACCCGGAACATCGTTATTACCAAACACCAGTGGGCGCTCGTGGGCACCCGTCGCCAGAACTACCCATTTCGCACGCACACGATGAAGGCGCTGACGCGCTTTACCTGCTGGCGCTTTATCGGCGACATGGTCTGTGCAACGTTCATGAATAGTTAGGAAGTTGTGATCGTGGTATCCGTTAACCGTTGAGCGTGGCAATAACATCACGTCTTTGTTAGCGGCTAACTCGTCGAGAGTGTCACTAACCCACGCACCAGCGGGTGCGCCATCAAGTGTCTCTTTAGTGCTTAACAGGCTACCGCCAAACTCAGACTGCTCATCAGCGAGAATGACGCGAGCACCAGAGCGAGCTGCAGTCAGTGCCGCTGCAAGACCCGCAGGCCCTCCACCCACAATAAGCAAATCGCAATGCTGGTTAACTTTGTCATAGAGGTCGGGGTCAGTCTCATACGATGTACGACCAAGTCCTGCAGCCTTGCGGATAAACTTCTCGTAAGTCTCCCACATGTTTTGTGGGAACATAAACGTCTTGTAGTAGAAACCCGGAGGCATCATCTTGCCGCCAACCTTGCCAACTACGCTCATTAGATCGGTATCAACACTGGGCCAACCATTGACTGCACCTGATACCAGACCATCAAACAGTTCCTGCTGCGTCGCACGAACGTTAGGCACTTGAGTAGCTTCCGTTGAGCCCAACTGCATAATTGCATTTGGCTCTTCGGCGCCAGCTGCCATGATGCCGCGCGGACGACTGTATTTAAAACTTCGGCCTATGACATCCATGCCGTTTGCTAACAGGGCTGAAGCGAGCGTGTCGCCCTCATAGCCCTGCAACGTTTTACCGTTGTAAACAAACGACATCGGTTGATCACGATTGATTCGGCCACCCGATGGGAGGCGATTTTTCTGTGACATGATTCGCTGCCCCCCCTAGGCCTTATCTGCCAAACTTACGACTGATGGCTGTTCGCCTACCCTGTAAACCTCTTTGATCTCGTAGGTAACGGTATCGCGCGTTACGTTGAAGAACTTGCGGCAACCCGCGTT
>CAJXZI010000120.1 GCA_913063005.1 uncultured Halieaceae bacterium
GCTTATTTGATGTATTAAAAACAATATCTGATATTGCATAAATGTTTTTAATATCTTTTCTGAAGTTTAGAAAGTAAATATCTGATTCTAAGTTTAATGAATGAATTAATTTTTTAAGATGATCTAAATATTTTTGATGTTTATCTTTGGCCTCTCCTGCGATCAATACTTTTATCTTATGGTTAGATTGGTTTTGGATATCTTTAGCTAAATTAATAATTTTTTCAAAATCTTTTAATGGTGAAATTCTTCCTGCAATTGTTAATAACTTATGATTTTTAGTTTCTGGATATTCTGTATACCATTTATCTAACCAGTCACCGGATGGTTTATAGCCAGTAAAATATTCTTTTTTATCTATCCCTCTATATATTAGTTTTATATTCTTAGATTCTGTATTTTTATAATTATCTACTAAGTGGGTACACGCTTTGAAAGCGACGTCGCCTTCAAGACCGCCATCGGCGATGCACTTGGCGAGCAAGTAGCAAGAGACAACCAATCCACCATTATTGCGTCCGCGATTTCGGTGAATGCCTTGTTAGTGCTCGTTGGGATCCTTGGATTCGTAGCTTCGTTTGCCGTATCGCTGGGTCCCGTTATGTGGGTGTTGTTCTCGGAGGTATTTCCCAACCGGATACGAGGAATCGCAATCGGTGTCGCAACGGTATTCAACAGTAGTGCCAGCTTTCTGGTGCAGTTTCTATTCCCCTGGCAAATCAATGCGCTTGGCACTTCGACGACGTTTGCCTTGTTTGCATTGGTAGGTGCGGTAGGAATGATGCTCATCTGGCGGCTGCCGGAGACCAAAGGCGAGAGTCTTGAGCGCCTGGAGCAAAAGCTAGCGTGAACTGGGAGGGTCCCGAACGGGCTGTTGATAACCCCGTGCTCAGAGGCTTCAACCCCGATCCGTCGCTGCTTGAGGTTGACGGCGTCTACTACATTGCGACGTCAACATTTGAGTGGTTCCCCGGGGTACAGATTTTCCGGTCAGATAACCTCATTGACTGGGAACTGCTTACCCGCCCGCTCGACGAAAGGCGCTTGCTCGACCTGACAGGCGTGCCAGATTCCTGCGGCGTTTGGGCACCCTGTCTCAGTCACAGCCAAGGTACTTTTTATCTCGCTTATACCATCGTCAGACGATTCGACGGGCACTTCAAGGATAGCCATAACTTCATTACGACCGCCAAGGATCTTTGCGGACCTTGGAGCAACCCCGTTTTCGTTAACGCATCGGGTTTTGATCCATCTATTTTTCACGATCGATCGGGACAGATGTGGTGGCTCAATATGGTGTGGGATCACCGCCCTGACCGTACGCCCTTCAAAGGCATCGCCCTACAAAGACTCAACAGCGAACTTCAACTTGAGGGTGATACTAAGATCATCGCTACCGGCAGCGACGTGGGTCTGATCGAGGGCCCCCACCTTTATCAGTTCGGTAGCTTTTACTACCTGGTGGTCGCAGAGGGTGGTACCGGTTACGGGCACTGCATTAGCATCGCGCGGAGCAAAGTGATCGAAGGTCCTTATGAGTTCGATCCGCTGGGGCCAGTCATTACCGCAAAGGATGATCTCTCGTGGCCCCTGCAACGGAGTGGCCATGGCGCACTGGTGCATGTTGGGGGTGACAACTATGTGATGTCTTTTTTGTGTAGCCGAAGAATCAACGACGGGCAGCATAGCCCCATGGGCCGCGAGACCGGGCTCGCCCACGTTGTGATGAACGCTGATGGGTGGATTCGGCAATTCGATGGGGCTGTACTGCCGCCGCTTTCGTTCCCTGCCGACCTCGCTCACAAAAAGCCCGCTCCCCGACGGAGGTTTATAGATCGGTTTGAAACATCAACGCTTTTGCCTGACTACCAGTGGCTTCGTGGCGATGACCTTGATCAATGGTGTTCCCTCACTGCTCGTCCAGGTCACCTTCGGCTGACAGGTAGAGAATCACCGGGGAGTCTATTTGAGCAGTCGCTCCTCGCGACCCGAATGACCGACGGATGTTGTTCGATAGAGACTTGCATTGAGTTCAAGCCGACCCACTTTCAGGCGATGGCAGGGCTGATGATCTACTACAACTCGCGCAAGTTTCACTATTTATTCATCTCGCACGAACCCGGGCTTGGGAAAGTGCTAAACATTATGAGTTGTCTTGCCGATCCCAGCCTTTGCAATCACTATCCACTGTCAGGGGAGAAAATTCTGCTGGGCGACGGGGCGACTTTCTTGCGTTTCGACATCACAGCGACTAAAGCCCGCGCAAGTTACAAGGAAACAGACGATGAGGACTGGCAGCGAATCCCGGTTGATCTGGATATGACCTACCTCACCGATCAAGCAGGCATGGTATCGGGAGAACAGTTCACAGGCACCTTTGTCGGCATGGCAGCTCATGATGTCTCAGGGCATGGGGAGATTGCCGACTTTAGATATTTTGCGTACGAGGAAGCACCCTGATGTCACTGGTACTCGGTATCGACATTGGTACTCAGTCGGTCAAGGCTGTGATCTATGACGCCGACCAGAAAATAATCACAGCATCTGCGGCCACGGAGCTATCACTCAGTCAGCGCAGTGACGGTTCGGCCGAGCAACACCCCGTTCAATGGCTCGATGCCCTGGCAGCCGTCACCGAGCAGCTCCGCGATAACCGCCTTAATTCTGTCGAGGCGGTAGCGGTCTCGGGCCAGCAACACGGCTTTGTTGCCATCGACCAACATAATCACGTCTTGGCACCCGCCAAGCTATGGTGCGATACCGCCACAGTTATTGAAGCTGAAGAGATTATGGCGCGAATGGGTGGTGTAGATCGCTGCATTGATATCGCCGGCAATCCCATTCTCGTGGGTTACACCGCCTCGAAAATACTGCATCTCAAGCAAACGCAGCCAGACCGCTATAGCCTAATCGACTCGATCTTACTGCCCCATGACTACATCAATCTTGTCCTGTCTGGAGAGCGCTCGATGGAGTGTGGCGATGCCTCGGGTACGGGATTGCTCGACATCAGAACACGCCGCTGGTCTCAACCGATGCTTGATGCGCTGGACCCAGACAGAGACATTGCCGCATTACTCCCGACACCACGACAAGGATTAGGCCAGATTGGCACAGTGACTCGTGATGCTGCCGCGCGATTTGGCTTACCCCAGGGGATCCCTGTGGCAAACGGTGGTGGCGACAATATGATGGCCGCCATTGGAACGGGCGCCACGAGTCCGGGCCGCCTTACGATGAGCCTGGGCACCTCAGGCACCGTCTTCGCCTACAGCGATGCACCCGTGATCGACCCCAGAGGAGAGATCGCTGGATTTTGCTCGTCCACCGGTGGCTGGATGCCGCTGATGTGCACAATGAACTGCACCGTGACCACCGAGTTGCTGCGCGGCCTCTTCGCCACCGATATCGATCACATGGAATCGGCCATTGCCTCTGCACCCGCAGGCGCCAATGGCGTAACAGTGGTTCCTTTCTTTGGCGGTGAACGCACGCCCAACCTGCCCGATGGACGCGGTTCTATCATGGGCTTAACCAATGCAAACTTTAGTCAGAGCAATCTGCTGAGGGCTGGTGCTGAAGGCGCCAGTTTCGCACTGCGATACGGAGTGGACAGATTGAAGGAGCTTGGCATCAAGGCCTCTGAAATCACACTGACGGGAGGCGGAAGCGGTAGTGCGTCTTGGCGGCAAATGATTGCCGATATCTGCGATGTCCCGACCCGTGTTTGCACTCATGTCGAGGGCGCCGCATTTGGCGCAGCACTGCAAGCACTACAGCTATTAGAGCCGGACTCCTCAATTGAGGACATCGCGCATGGCCACATTAGGTTTGACGATGCAAAGGGCGCTCATCCCAATATGGATAACGTCGCGCGCTATCAAGATTACTATCAACGCTACCAGGACTATGTGAGCGCCCTGCGCCCACTCTACGAGGCACAAGAATAAGGAGCGGTCATGACGCGTCAGTTATTTATCGGGGACCGGGAGTACTTCTCAGGTATCGGCCGAATCCAATATGAGGGTTCTCAATCGACGAACCCTCTAGCCTTCAAGGCTTACGATGCCTCACGCGTTATTGCTGGCAAAACTATGGAGGAACACCTGCGCTTTGCCGTGTGTTACTGGCATACGTTTACCGGTGTGGGTCTCGATCCGTTTGGCGTAGGGACTCGCGATTTCCCCTGGGCCGACTCCGGTGACGACCAACAAATGGCGAATGACAAGCTCGATGCCGCCTTTGAATTCTTTACCAAGCTCGATGTCCCCTACTGGACATTTCACGATGTGGATATTGCGGCGCCAAGTGATGACCTTGCTGAATTTGAAGCCAACCTCGCGCGAATCGTGGAGCGAGCAGCAGAACGACAGCGGTTGACGGGCATGAAGTGTCTATGGGGTACAGCCAATCTCTTTGGTCATCCCCGTTATATGAACGGTGCTTCTACGAATCCCGACTTTGCGGTGGTGGCGCGAGCAGCAGCGCAGGTCAAATCAGCAATCGACGCAACCGTTGCGCTCGGAGGCGAAAATTATGTGTTCTGGGGTGGTAGAGAGGGGTATGCCAGCCTTCTGAACACGCGCACGGATAAGGAGCTTGAGCACATGGCCATGTTCCTGACCAAAGCACGTGACTATGGCCGCAGCATTGGGTTTGAGGGCACTTTCTTGGTCGAGCCAAAACCCATGGAGCCTATGAAGCACCAGTACGATTTTGACTCACAAACAGTGATTGGCTTCCTCGAGCGTCACGGCCTCGCAGGAGACTTCAAACTCAACATAGAAGCAAACCACGCGACACTTGCAGGACATACGTTTGCACATGATCTTCGAATGGCTCGCGACAGTAATCTGCTGGGTTCCATCGATGCAAACCGGGGCGACGCCCAAAATGGCTGGGATACAGACCAGTTCCCACTCGACCTCTATGACTGTGTGCATGGCATGATGGAGGTGCTTCAGGCTGGGGGCTTCGCCTCAGGTGGACTTAATTTCGACGCCAAGCTCCGCCGAGAATCTACCGACCTCGAAGATATGTTCATTGCGCATATCGGTGGCATGGATGCGTTTGCACGTGGCTTGATTGTTGCTGACTCCATCCTGTCCGATAGCCGTTTCACCGATCTAGTGTCAGAGCGCTACTCTAGCTGGGAGTCAGGTGAAGGTGCTCAGTTTGAATCAGGGAGTCTTGGACTTGAGGCACTGAGAGAGATAGCCCTGCGAGACGGTGAACCGGCGAAACGCAGCGGCAAACAAGAGCTAATGGAAAATATTGTCAACGACCACATCGCGTCTGCACTGAGGTGACTATCGCTTAGCCAAGCTATTCTGATACCTAGCGGCTAATGACGACGACTAATCTCGATTGGCCAGTTGTTCCAAATTTGCCTCGTGCTTCTGCCGGTCCACCGAGTACAGTGACAGGCTCGCAATCATAATCATCCATAAGCTGAAGATGACGGGCACATACAGCCAACCGAAGCTATTGAGCACGGACTCGGGCACCTGATCGGGCGTCGCGCCGACGGGGAACTGACTGATTGTCAGGAGCACACCCGCCACAGCCGCACCGATGCCCTGTGTGACTTTGCGAACAAAGGTGACTGAGGCGAAGAAAACGCCCTCATTACGCCGCTTTGTTTTAATTTCCGCCTCCTCAACCAGATCGGCAATCATGGACGAGGACAAGGTCTGATACGCAATAATGAGCGCCACATCAATGACCGTAATGCTCAGCACCAAGGGGAACAGCGCGGGATCTGAGTTTTCTGGCATCAGACCAAGCAAGCGGAGAAAGATGGGAGCCGGTGCCACTGTGAAGGCCATTAGACCAACGGTGATAGCGCCCCGTTTCTTACCTAGTTTCTTAGAAATGACCGGCGCAAGGAAAAACGCTAGCAAGGCTGATATGACCACACTGAGAGAAATGAGACCAATCTGCTCCGTCGTGAACCCCCAGAAAAAGGTCGAGAAATAGAAACTGAGGGTCGTGGAAACGCCAGCGGCTACCGCGCCAAAAAGTGCCGCCAAAAACAACGCCAGAAAAGAACGGCTGGCCAAGGTCTCGAACACCTCTCGGTAAATCAAGCCAATCGTCATCTGTCTTGGTGGTGGAGGCGCCTTCAGATCGGGGATCATCTTATGTGTTCCCATGGTCGACACCATCATAGCTATGAAAATAATGACCGCCGCGATGGCGCCCACCTGCCCGTGCCCTTCCACGTTGAACATACCGTTACTGATCGTCGCCGTGGGAACCAAAATAAAGATGGTTGCAAACGCGCCCATGGCACCCACCACGACAAATGGACGCTTCTGTGCCAACTTATCTGGCGTGGTCATA
>CAJXZI010000121.1 GCA_913063005.1 uncultured Halieaceae bacterium
ACTCGCCTCTTGACTCGACTCTTGGGCCGCAGCAACTTGAACGCGCTCTGGTGAGTCATCATCCAAGAAAAAAAGCGCGATCAGAAGATTGATACCAATGGCAATCGATGAGAGCCAAAAAACGTGATCCCAACTTATCGCCCTGACATAACCCGCGATTACAGGTCCCAAGAAACCACCAACATTGACCATCATGTAGAAGATGCCGAAGGCGCGTCCGCGATTATCATCGTTTGAACTGCGTGCAACCGTACCCACCACGAGGGGTTTAAAAATGGCGGCCCCTAAAGCCACAAGCATGTAAACAAAGAAAAATGGCCAGAACTCGTGCACCCGCCCCAGCAATAAGTAACTTGGTGTGAGTAACGCAAAGGCGATCAAAAACATCTTCCGATAACCGACCCGATCTCCCATTGCGCCTGTGATCACAGGTAAGACATACACAAAGAAAGGAATGATGCCCTGCAAGATGCCGCGCTCGGTGTCGCTAAAGCCAAGTCCGCCCGCACTCGGTGACGTACTCATGTAAAGCGAGGAAACGGTAAAGAAGCCGTACCAGGCTATGCGCTCGAAGATTTCGAGCGTGTTGGCAACGTAGAAGGTACGGTTAAACGTATTTGCTGGTGTTTTGTTATTCAAATTTTGTGTCTCCAACCACCTTGAAATATAGCATGCGACCTCTCGATAAGTTATTGCACTTGTCGTCTAGAACCTCCGACAATGGGAGCCAAGAACCAATGGAAGTTCAAGACTATGTCAGCCAGAGACACCGTTAGCCCTATCACCCACGAAGAGCGTGAACAGCGACTCCGCACCCTTCAAAATAGCTTGCCGGCGTTTGAGCTAGACGCTGTGATGATTACACCTGGCGCTAGCATGCGTTACTTCTTCGGGCTTACCTGGCGTGAGACGGAAAGGCTAGTCTGTGCCGTTGTCTCAGAGCAGCGCGTGGTATTCGTCTGTCCAAAGTTTGAGGACACAGCGCTTCTGGCCGCGCTCTCTTCAACCTTCGACTATGCGTGGTGGGAAGAACATGAAGATCCTCGCCAAGTGGTTTCAGCAGTTCTATCGGATAGTCAGTGCCTAAATGTCGGGATTGATCCAAGTTGCTCATACGGTCAGGTGTTTGCGCTTGGCAACGCTACATCGGCAACACTGACGTCGGCTGGATCCATTCTGCAGTCATTGCGCGCGCAAAAATCTGAAACCGAGCTGGCCCTTATGCAAGCGGCCAAGACCCTCACGCTCGACGTTCATTTGGCGATATTTGAGTGGATTAAACCGGGCATGAGAATGAGCGAGGTGATAGCTGAAATCGATCGCTTGCACCGCGCCGGCGGCGCTGACAACGGGAGCTTCTTCTGCGCCGTTCAGTTTGGTGAAGGTACGTCACACCCGCACGGCGTTCCCGGAGATCCCGTTCTCAACAAGGGAGAACTGATACTGATCGACACTGGTTGCACGATCGATGGCTACCACTCAGATATCACACGAACCTACGCGCTCGACAAACAAGACGATCGTGTCGAGGCGCTGTGGGAGTTAGAAAAAGAGGCACAAGCGGCCGCTTTTGATGCCGCTCAAATTGGCCTCCCTTGCGGTAGTGTCGACGCAGCCGCTCGCGCTGTGCTCGAGACGCATGGACTGGGTCCAGATTATCAGCTACCAGGCCTTCCTCATCGCACGGGGCACGGCATCGGACTCGAGATTCACGAGGGTCCATACCTCGTTAGAGGCGACGACACACCTCTTGCAAAGGGTATGTGTTTTTCGAATGAACCCATGATTGTTGTTCCCGGGCAATACGGCATTCGTCTGGAAGATCACTTCTACATGACCGAATCAGGCGCCCAGTGGTTTACCGAGCCACAAAAGAGTCTCTATCAACCACGATAAGATCTACCCGCAGGGTTGCGTGGCTTACCTCACGCAACCCTCATCAGAGTTTCGCAATGCGACTCGCTTTTCATAACCGCTAAACACATTAAATAATAAGAAGGGAAACTCGCATGACGGCTAGATTATTTCTGGGAAGCATCATTATTATCGTGGGCGCCTACACGGCACCCGTTGTTACCGATTACGGACTGCTAACGCTACTCCCCAGCTTTTTTGGCGAGATAAGTAAGATGAATTGGCAAGGGCAATTCAACCTCGACTTTTTCATGTTCTTACTGATGTCGGGCTTCTGGATTGCATGGCGCAACCGCTTTTCGCCGACAGGAATGGGGCTTGGGATAGGCGGGGTCTTTTTGGGAGCCCCCTATCTATCTGCCTACTTGCTATATCTAGGCCAGCGACATAGCTGGGATTTCAATAAAGTATTTTCGCAGGATATGTAAACCCGTGCTGTCACACTACCACCACCCGCTATGGAAGGAGTCATACCGACATTTCGGCCGGGGCACCGTTTGCCAATATCTGTAGAGGAAACAATGTGAGAGTCTTGTGTGCAAACTCAATTACGAATCGGCGACGCCGTTTTTAGCACAGCAACCTAACCTCGTCACAAAGCTGCCTTCCTAGCTATAGAGACACATCCACTGCATCGGAGACCGCATTGGCTTTGGCGCGCGCTTCCTCAACAGTGGCACCACGCGCTAGTCCTACACCCATGCGGCGCTTTCCAGCCACCTCGGGTTTACCAAATAGTTTGACCGAGGTATCAGGCGCGGATAATGCAGCGCCGAGATTACCAAAGCGCGTTTCTTTTGATTCCCCCTCGACCAAAATCACGCTGGAAGCCGATGGTCCATGGAATGCAATGTTTGGGATAGGCAACCCAAGAATTGCTCTCGCGTGGAGCGCAAACTCCGATAAGTCCTGCGAGATCAGTGTAACCATCCCGGTGTCATGTGGACGCGGCGATACCTCGCTGAAATAAACATCATCGCCTTTGATAAAGAGCTCGACACCGAATAATCCATAACCCCCGAGTGCTTCAGTTACCCTTTCGGCAATGTCTCGAGATCGTGATAGCGCAAGATCCGACATAGGCTGAGGCTGCCAACTCTCTTGGTAATCTCCATCCTCTTGACGGTGTCCAATGGGCTCACAAAAACTGACACCTCCCACGTGTTGAATGGTGAGAAGCGTAATTTCATAGTCAAAATCCACGAAGCCCTCAACGATCACCTTGCCTGCACCTGCTCTACCACCAGCCTGTGCGTAGTCCCAAGCGTGATCAATATCTGCCGCTGATCGAACGAGACTCTGGCCCTTGCCCGAGGAGCTCATGATCGGTTTAACCACACATGGAATACCAATATCCGCAATCGCTGCGTCAAAAGCAGCTCTATCAGCCGCAAAAGCATAAGGGGAAGTTGCTAGATTCAGGTCCTCGGCCGCTAGACGGCGTATACCCTCCCGGTTCATGGTGAGCTGCGCGGCGCGCGCACTCGGTATTACCCGAAAACCCTCTGACTCAAGCTCGACCAAAGTATCTGTCGCGATAGCCTCGATCTCAGGAACGATTAAGTCAGGCTTTTCCGCCTCAACCACTCTTCGTAATTCATCACCATCGAGCATGGAAAAGGTGTGCGAGCGATCCGCCACCTGCATCGCCGGCGCGTTCTCATAACGATCGCAGGCAATCACCTCAACCCCCAGTCGCTGCAGCTCGATGACAACTTCCTTTCCCAGCTCTCCAGAGCCACAAAACAGCACACGGGTGGCGGTTGATGAAAAAGGGGTTCCAATACTGACCATTGCGGTGACCTCAAGTGTCTATAAACAAGTAACTGAAGCTTTAACTCAAGACTCGCGCCATCGGTTTGATTAAAACGTCTTTGTTTCAACCCCAAAGGAGCCGGAAGTCATGTAGTCTTAACCATCAACAATAATACCTGCTCGCCCGATTTGGGCACTGAGCGCGAACGCTGAGGCTAACAAACCGTGACGATTGCATCGACTAAAACCCATCACCGTGTCTGTCATCTTTGCGAGGCCATGTGTGGGCTCATCATAAAAACAGAAGGCGACAAAGTCGTTGATATTCGGGGAGATAAATCAGACCCATTAAGCCGTGGGCATGTTTGCCCCAAGGCGGTGGCGTTACAAGATATACACGAAGATCCTGACCGCCTAAGAAAGCCGCTCAAGCGTATTCGCTCCGCCCCGGGGGTCTATGAGCACGTGGAAATTGAGTGGGGCGAGGCACTTGATCTCGCAGCCAATGCACTGGCTGACACAATTGAAAAGCATGGTGTTAACGCGATCGGTGCCTACTTTGGCAACCCGTCGGCCCACAATTATGGAATGATGACCCACCAGAGAAATCTCTTCCGTAACATCCGGACGCGCAATCGCTTCTCTGCAACCTCGGTTGATCAGCTACCGCATCACCTGGTCTCGATGTGGATGTACGGACACATGTTGCTGATGCCCATCCCAGATATCGATCGTACTGATTATTTTTTGATGCTCGGCGCCAATCCGCTTGCGTCAAACGGCAGCATCTGGACCGTGCCTGATGTCAGAAAACGCATCAAAGACCTCACCGCTCGCGGTGGAAAATTGGTGGTGGTGGATCCAAGACGAACAGAGACAGCTGAACTGGCAAGCGAGCACCACTTTGTGAAACCCGGAACCGATGCAGCATTGCTACTTGCGCTCATCCACGTCATCTTCCGAGATGATTTGGTGTCGCTCGGAGCGTTAGCAGACTTTACCGACGGTCTTGATGATGTTCGAAATGCCGTTTTACCTCTATCCCCTGAGTGGGCGTCAGATATCACAGGTATTCCCGCTGCTAATATCGAGCGCATCGCTACGGACATGGCAACAGCTAAAGCTGGCATTTGCTACGGGCGCATGGGCGTCAGCACGCAGGCTTACGGCACCCTTTGCCAGTGGGCTATTCAGGTCATCAACGTGATCACGGGCAACCTCGACAAGCCCGGGGGTAGTTTGTTCACCAAGCCGGCCATGGATCAGGTTATGAACAGTAGCCGCGGCGGTTTTGCTCGTTACACCAGCCGCGGACAAGGGCTACCTGAATTTAACTACGAGCTTCCCGCTGCCGAACTCGCCACTGAGATTCGGACCCCGGGAGCGGATCAAATTAAACTGATGTTCACGGGCGCAGGTAATCCCGTCCTGTCTACACCCAATGGGCGCGCGGTCGATGAAGCCCTAGAAGAGCTCGATTTTATGATCTCGCTCGACCCTGCACTCAATGAAACAACGAGGCACGCCGACATCATCTTGCCGCCTACATCGCCGCTTGAGCACGATAATTACGACTTCGTATTCCATAACATGGCCATCAGAAATACCGCACGCTACACGCCAGCAGTTTTTGATAAGCCAGAGGGTACACTTCACGATTGGGAGATTTTCGCAGAGCTCGGAGAACGATTGGCAGAACGGTTAGGCTTAGAGCCGATGCCGCGAGTACCGCCACACAAAGTGGTCGACGCAGCACTCCAAGCTGGACCCTACGGACGAGATTCGGAGTGGAACCTCAGCATCGAGAAGCTGAAAGACCATCCATCGGGTATAGATTTTGGCCCGTTGGAACCGTCATGTCCTGAGCGTCTTCAGACAGCCGATAAGCGCATTGGGCTGGCTATTCCCGAAGTGTTGGCTGACATCACTCGTCTATTGTCGGATGTAACCATCAATAAGGGCGGCTACCGACTGATCGGGCGTCGCAACGTCCGCGACAACAATTCATGGATGCACAACCACCAGCGCCTTATCAAAGGAAAGTCGCGATGCAACTTACTCATGCATCCGGATGATGTCGCAAAAGAAGGCTGGTCAGAGGGCATGCAAGTGACAATCAAGAGCCGCGTTGGCGCCATCACCGCAGAGCTGTCGCCCTCAACCGAAGTCATGCCCGGAGTGATTAGCTTGCCACATGGTTACGGTCATGGCTTGCAGGGCACACGCTCCCAAGTCGCTAATGGTCACGCTGGTGTAAGCTGCAACGATGTTACTGATGAGCAGTTCCTAGATCAGCTCTCGGGGAATGCCGCTGTTAATGGGGTTCCTGTGGAGCTCTCGGCATAAGCGGAACTCTCGGCACGAGTGGAGCTATCGGTATGAGTGGAAATATCGGTATAAGTGGAAACATCGATATAAACAGCCTCAAGCATTTGAAACGGGTCGTTTCAAATGCTTGAGGCTGAGTGGCAGGTACAGAGACCGATAACCTCAATCCGCGGCATCTCTTAAGGTTCATTTTTTTCCTCGTTGAGAAAGCGCTTATTAGCCCAACAAAACACAACCACCTGCCATTGCCATAAGGTCTGTTGCCGATTAGCTCGACAACAGGGCCTCTCC
>CAJXZI010000122.1 GCA_913063005.1 uncultured Halieaceae bacterium
ATCTATGATGAGAAGTCAGATATTTGGTCTCTAGGTGTGTCAGAATTGGAATGCTTTTCAACAATTTACGTGATATTTTGTCCCCAAGGATGTTTAATGTATGAATTGGCCAGCTTGAGACCACCATTCAAAGCTAGAAATATTAATGAAGAGGCCTCGGGCCAGCCAGTCCGATTGCTGTTACTGATACGCTTTGCTTCATCGGGAATGCGATCCCGGGAACCCGCATAGTCTGTTGCAACGGCGTGCCTCGTGGGGCAAAAAATATCATAGCCATGGGTCCATAGCCGGACTGCGTATAAAACCTGCTCCTCAGAATGCAAGCCAAAGTCGAACTCAGGATCGTAAGGAAAGGCTCGCCGATCTTCGCTTCGCATGAATAACATCGCCGCGCTTATACCGAATGAAACGATTGGCACCTCTGGAAGACTGACCAATGAACCATGGCTTTTGATCGCATCGGCATCTACTTGCCGATACCGATTCACGTGACCAATCAGAGGAGCATGCTGCTCAGAGGTCATATTTTTGATATTGATCGGGTAATGCGAGATCACCGCTCTCTCGTTGAGCGCGAGTGCACTCTGAAGCTCCTCGATAAGGATCTCATCCCACCCCTTGTAAAAACGCGAGTGACAGTCGAGCTGAAGGAAGTAATCCTCATCCTCCATGAGCGCTTCACATCGTGATCGCGCATAAATAGGCCCTCTTGCTTCCTCGACTGGAATTCGGTCAAGCCGAACTTGGGAGAGCTCGCTCAAGGTCTCATACGATTCATCGTGCGACAGGGCCTGTAGGCAGATACCAAAGGTAAGTCGCTCTGGCTTAGCTGCTTGCGCTAGTGCGTCCTCCACTGTGTCAACGACGTCAGGGTCTGAAAAACAGGCTATAGAAATGAATATCTTTGGATTAGTCACTGTTTTTACACCTCGCTTGTTTGCTGGCCGGGAATGGTGTGTTTGGATGCCATAAACGAGACACCCTAGACCTGACCAAAAGAAACGCACTATCAGCCGAAAATCGCGCCGCCCTCTACTTTACCTGTATTGGGAACCTAATCTTTTACCAAATGGAGCATGATCTGCCGTCCCGCAAGATAGTGCACTGTACTCCCGTCAAAGAAAGCACTTTGCTCCAATTTCATCTGAGCGGATTGCCCTCCCCATTCCGGGATTTCCACTGTGACGTTACCTTCAATCGCATACCCGGTCATTGGATACAACGGCCAATCGCCACGTCCCGGTGTCGGCCCTTGGTTGTCCCACATTCCTATCGTAGGCCCCGGTGCATGACCAAAAACGCCCAAAGGATGCGTGTAAATCGCGTTCTGGATACCCACTTTTTCAAGCGACGCCTGCGCCTCAGCTAGTATCTCGTTGCCAGTACGACCTGTTTTGAATTCATCGGTGAGTAAATCCTGCCACCGGTTTCCAACCGACATCGCTACGTTCAAACCCTCAGGTGCCGCCGTCTCTCCCAACTTCAAGACGTAACCCATCTCTTGGGTGTCGGTGCAAAGCCCTAAATAGCAAAGCCCCACATCGGTGTGCAGCAGGTCTCCACGTCTAATGACTGAGTCCGGTGAGCCGTCACCCAAAAACGGCGCGTTCTCGCCAAAATCAGCCCCCTGCCATTGTCGGTTTACGTCTGGATGAAACCAGGGCTCTAACCCCGCCTCTTCAAAACGGGTACGAATAAACCAAGCCACATCGCCTATGGTCGTGACCCCGGGGGTAATGACTTCGCTGCTGAAAGCTCGTGCAATGGTCTCTCGGGCTATCCCAACCGCTCGCTGCCAAACCTCCACTTCGCGCTCTAGCCGCGTCTCCATCCAGCGAACAACGAGAGCCTCCGAAGACACAATGCGGTTGCTCAGATCGGGTCCTACTGCATCTACCAGCTTCTCATGGAGACTGTGGCTTAAGCCGTCAGCAACCGGCCAAGTATCGCTGGTGTTAACGCCGATACGTTTCGGATTTCGCTCTCGAATCACCTCACCGAGTCGTTCCCATTGCGCGTCTAAATCGCCACCTTCCCACGCTGCCTCGTACAACGAACCAAGTGGATAGCGGCTTACTGTGAATCGTTCGACACCCTCTTCGCCGCGATCGAAAAACACCAGCATCGTGGTTCGACGCGCCGTAAATCGTGGCTTGGGTACTAAGGAGAGAAAGACGGGGTCGTCGTTGTACTCGCGCGCGATGACGAGCCACATATCGAGGCCTGCCTCGCGCATGAGCCTTGGCAGTAATGTATCCAGTCGCTCTTCAACGATTGTGTTTTGAATGGCGGGTCGATGTTCGTAGGGCTCAACGGCAAGGGTCTGTGCTTGAGTGGACGAGGATGTCACTGCCCACATCAGAACACCAATCAATCCCGCAAATCTGTTTATCGGCTTAAAGTACATATATCTTCCCTTTTATCTTGTAGCGAGCACGGCTGAGTTACCATAAACACACCGCTTTCAGCCTGAAAACATTTATGCGATTGCGCTACCCTCTCACCGACCTGCAACACATTGACACTTAAGCCACTTCGAGATCTCGGGCAAAACTAAGCGCAGCCACAGCTTGCCTCTCAGGACTCCACTCGAGGCGCGAGGGTTGAACGTCATTGAGCCGGACTCAAACCTTTTCGATGAACGTCTGCCAAACCCCCATGACCTTTCCGGGCTCCCAAATCTTGTCCATATCAGCTTTCGCAGAAGCTTCTGACCAACCCAAACGCTCGACCCGATATTTGTAAAAGAACGCCGATACCCTCATGTTGGCAGCGCAGTGCACCCAGATTCGCTCATCGTCGCAAGCCTCAAAAGTGTCAATAAACTGTTCGAAATCTTCTCTGGTTGGATTCGTGAAAATCACCGGCAAATGGAAATAGCGGATGCCCAGCCCCTGCAGAAGCTCATCCTCATTCCCCAATGCGTTTTCGTGACTCTTGGGCGCAAGGTTTATTACCGTTGTATAGCCCGCTTCTTTAATAAGGCTTAATTGTTGCTCTGTTGGCTGCCCCGAGGTCGCAACACGCTCATCCAGCTGCACAAAGTTGAAGATATCGTTGAGATCGCGGGTGTTGCCGGCCCACCCTAATCGCTTGCGAACGCGGGTGGCGTAATACCCCACAACCGTATTAAACGTATTTGCCATCGCTCCCCCGAACTCTCTAATTCCCACTCATCGAGCAGTCTAAGCGCTCTGCCGGCAAAGCTGTAAATAAACGGATTGACCAGACACCGCTCGCTATAGCTAATGACCTGCGCGCAGCCCGCTAGTTGATCTTAAAGCGTTACGGGCAGTGGCTTATTGATTGGCTGAGTGAGGGAAGCAGGATCCTCAGCAAAACCGATAATGGCACTGAAACCGTCACTTTTTTCACGATGCACAAAGCCTTTCTGGCCTACAATTTTCGTCCCTGCGCCGCAGGCGTAGGAGACCCCCTGCTCGACGTCAAAAATAGTAAGCACGCCGCTGGTGATAAACGTCAGCGAATCGAAGTCATGCCAGTGCGCTTCATTCTCCTCGGCGGGAAAATCGAACTTACGGGCGGTGTAGCCCGCAGCTTCACACTGCGCATACGCATCCGCCTCGTTAATAAAAGTGCTTAAACGATCGTCCATGCTTGGATCTCCTTATTCGTATGGTCTGCGAATGGCTCCAAATATGTATCCACATAGTTGGGATAGGCAATTTTTTTCGCTGTCCCAGTTTGGCACATCAACGACCCAACAAACCACTATCGCAACAGGATCATTGCCCGAGTTAATTTTTCGCTCTTACCCCATTTTAAATAGTGTAGCTGGTGACGAGGCGACTGCCGAAGACGGAGATCGGTGCCCCGAACATTAAGACACCTCTTGCACGATCAGTTACACGACAGTTACACGACCAGTGCCCCTTACTCCGCAAAGCCGACCGTACGCGCAACCATTCATGATCTTCCTTTCACCAATGTGAGGCCGGGTGCTCCTCAGCACCCTCGTCACCAATTCTCTGCGGACTGTTTGTGCTCCCGCTTTTGGGCTGCGCATTACTGCACGCGCGCCTCAATCAAATGACTCACTGAGTGTGTTTTCTCAGCTTTATGATTTGAGTCGATACGCCGACGATGTAAAGCACTAAAAACGCGAGATGAAATCCCTGAAGTACCGGTGAATCGAACGAGTCTATAAAGGGGTCTCCCACGGGCAATCGGCGCAGAAAATCAGTAATGGCCGGTATCATGTGAAAGAGAATTGTTGCGCTGTAGGCAATGGCTTGAAAGTATTTTGATGCAGCGCCGAAGATATTAAAGCGCTCCAGCAAGAAGCCACCTAAGGCTGCACCCAAGGTCAATAGTGCCAAGATGTGTGCAATGCCGAACCCACCTTGGTTGTATATGCCTAGCGCTGATCCCGCAACAACAACGGTAACCACGAGGTAGGCGCCTCCCAGTTGAGTTGAGGCCTTGATAACCCCGTGTCGCGAGATAGCACCTACCGCTAATAGCAGTGCCGCTATACCCATAATTGTGTGAAACCACCCAAGCAATGTCATTGCCGGCATATCTTCCCCCAGTTATTTGTTTTTTTAAAACTTTGTTTGACCGTTCAAGGCTGCGAAAACTTATGTATCAGTGCCAAGATAAGACTTCCAAACGCCGCGTACGCGAAATTAGAGCCTACCCTCGTCCAATCCAACCCGGCGTATTCGATCCAATAAATGACACCAACCCCCACGGGCATAAATCCAATGAAAAATCGCTTCATGTCCCGGGATGTGTCTTTGAACTCACCAGCCATCCAGAATATCGGGATATACAAAGTAATTAAGCAGATCACTGATAGCGCGAAATAGGAGTAACCAGGTACAGTCAAAACGCATCCTTTTTTGACCTTGAGCGATTCCCCAGGTCATCGTTTATAAGGTTCGACAAGGTTACCTCGCACAACCCACTACTGCCACTGCGAATGGATATGGCCGCTGAGGGGTCTTGTCACTGTGTGAGAAAAAGCGCACCTTATGGTTGGATACTTTGTGAAGCGTGCTCGAGTCCCCCTTTGGGTCTTCAGGAAAGCTTAAGCAAAGCCTTGACGGGGAACGTATGGAACTGACCTATCAATCGCAGAACAGTCAGCAAACGCTCAGAGAGGCGATTGAGGAATATCATCGATATCTGGCTCACATAGGTCGGAAGACCCTCACTGACCCTCCGGACGCTGCGATATCAGTGTGGTTTTACCATGATGCAACGCATGTTCTATTTGGGCACGACACCACTCTGGAAGGTGAAGCGACACTCGACTTTTGGGTGTTCTTTGGGAGTGACTTCTCTTGGAGCACATTCCTGGAATATCAGCAAGTCCCCGAACTTCAGGCGCTCAGCAAGGCAGTCGTCGGTCAACTAGGCATCTTGGTGATTCCCAGAGTTTACTGGCGAAATCGAAAAGCACTGTGGCAGGTCATTAAAAACACCCGAAAGATGCATAAAAAGTGGCCTTTCGAAGGGCCGAGTGAATTTCTAGACCGCACACTCGCTGATCTACGGCAAGAGTTTGGGATTACTCTGCTAACCGATGACCAACGCAAACCCACTCAGATTACCGATTTTGACTATTCGATTGTAAGCACCTAAGGCGGACATTCGGCGAGCGAGCTCGTCTCTGGTCTAGACTGCAAAGCGGTCGTAAAAATCGGCGTAGTGGTCGAAGGTAAATTGCCGCGCTGCCGCGCCAATTTCTCCTCCGTCTCCAATGTATTCAAAGGCGTGATAGCAGCCCTCGAAAATAGTGCTAACAACCTCCACGCCATCTGCGGCTAAACGCTCAACATAGGTTTGTGTTTCCCAGTAAAATGGATCTTTATCACCTACGTAGGTAATGGTTGGTGGTAAGCCAACGAAGCTACTCGCCCGAGCAGGCACTGCGTATGGACTCAGTTCCTCTTTGCCGCGTCGCACATCCTTCAAGTAGGCACCCCAGCCAATTCGATTGAGACCCGTGTCCCAAACGGGTGGGTCGATATCGCGCTTCGGATCACTTGGCTGGGTTTCGTCGATCATCGGATAAAAAGGCATTTGGAAAGCGAGGGCCACCTCACCCGTATCGCGTGCCTTTAGCGCCACAGCAGCCGTTAAGCCGCCGCCAGCACTGTGTCCGCCGATGATGTACTTATCGCTACAGCCGAGCATAGATGCGTTGTCGCGCGCCCAAATAAGTGCGTCATAACAGTCTTGGAAGCCACCTGGGTAAGGTCGATGCTTCGCTTTGCGGTAATCAGGCGCTACGACCACACAGGGACGGGTCTCAAT
>CAJXZI010000123.1 GCA_913063005.1 uncultured Halieaceae bacterium
GCTGTCATTTGTGGCGAAGTGACATGGACCTGGGAAGAGTTTTCGTCGTCGGTATATCGCCTCGCTAATGCGCTGTTAGATCTTGGTATCGAGCAAGGGGACCGAGTTGGATTATTGATGTCTAACGGTTTACCCATGGTGCAGACGATCTTCGGCGTAATACGTTGCGGTGCCACCGTGGTGCCTTTGAATACCTCGGTTAATGACGCGGCAGCATCGGCTATGTTCAACGACGCTCAGATCAAGGCCGTCGTGGTTACAGAAGATCTTTTGGATCGCGGTGTCGAGATTTCAGCAAATCTGAAACAGTCCCATCTACGCATTGTTGACGTTTGCCACTCGGTGGCAGATTCGGAGCAAACGTGGCTTTCTTTAGAGACACTGACCGCCCATTCGGAGGTATCCGCCCCTGACGTCGAAATACCCGCCGACAGTATCATCAATATCATTTACAGCTCTGGCACAACGGGAACGCCCAAGGGGATTGCACACGATCACGTTGGGCGTCGCGACTGGACCTACGATATCGCGTTGGCACTGCGATACCATGCGAGGGCAAGGACGCTATTAACCATTGGTCTCTATAGCAATATCTCATGGGTGGCCATGTTATCGACCTTGCTAGTGGGAGGCGCCATTGTTGTTGAGAAACAATTTGATGCCGCACAATGTCTCAAAAGCATCAAAGATCATCGAATAACCCACTTAGCTATGGTGCCGATTCAGTTCCAACGCCTCACGGATGAACTCAGGAGGAATCCCGACGCTGACGTGTCAAGCATGCAAGCCATGATGAGCTGTGGTTCACCGCTACGAGAGCCGCTTAAACGTGAACTTTTCGCGCACTTTGATTGCGGGATCATTGAGCTTTACGGTCTCACCGAGGGCATCATTACTACTTTGGAGCCCGAGGATGCTGGGGGCCGCTGGAGCTCGGTTGGACGTCCGCTGCTGGGCACGGATATCGAAATTATTGGAAATGATGACGAACCCCTCAAGCGGGGTGAGATAGGTGAGGTCGTATCCCGGGGACGTATCGCCATGCCTGGCTATTGGAATAGGCCAGAGGCGGATAAAGAGGCAACCTGGATCGACAAAAATGGGCGAATATGGCTCCGTTCCGGCGATATTGGCTATGTTGATGTTGAGGGATATCTTTATATTGTAGATCGCAAGAAGGACATGATTTTAAGCGGTGGACAAAATATTTATCCGCAAGATTTAGAAGCCGTTGTTGCGCTGCACGAGAAAGTCTTTGATGTTGCTGTGATTGGTATGGTGAGTGCGACCTGGGGTGAGACGCCTGTGGCGATTCTCGTGCCTGAGCCCAACGTCTTCGTGGAGCCAGCAGAGATAAAGGACTGGGCCAACCGCAAGCTAGGTAAACAACAACGTCTGGCGGATGTTATTTTGGTCGACGAATTGCCGAGAAATCCGAACGGTAAAATTTTAAAGCGCGAGCTCAGAGAAGCGTTTAAGGGGCAGGAATATGCGTAACTACAAGGAATTTTACTACGACGTTGACGATGGGCTTACGCTGTTCGCTAGAGACTACCCGGGTCCTGAAAATCGCAGTGGCTGTGTGCTGATGATGCATGGGCTTACAAGAAACTCTCGAGACTTTGAGGTCCTAGCTGAAAAACTGTCCAGTACGCACCGCGTTTTGGTCGCTGAGCAGCGTGGTCGCGGTAAGTCTGACTGGGACTCGCAACCCGAGCGCTACGCGATACCCACCTATGTCGGCGATATGTTTGCACTGCTTGAAGCAGCTGGTGAGAACCAGGTCGCCGCAGTGGGCACCTCGATGGGTGGGTTGATGGCAATGGTGATGAACGCCGCCAACCCAGGCGTGTTCACTCATGTTGTGCTTAACGATATTGGTCCGGAATTATCGAAGGTGGGCTTAGATCGCATCAGTGGCTATGTAGGGCAGGGCGGACCAATTTCGACATGGGAGGAGGCGATAAATTACAACCGCAGTATCAACGGTGTAGCGTTCCCGACACTCAGTGATGATCAGTGGGAGACCTTTACCCGCCAGTTATTCAACGAGCGTGACGGTGTACCTTATCTCGATTACGACCCCGCAATTTCACAGGCGGTTGAAGCGGACGATGGTAGTGCAGTGCCACCTGACTTGTGGCCCGTCTATAAGCTGCTTAACGCGCAACCGTTGATGTTAGTACGCGGAGCTATCTCGGATCTTTTGGATGCCGCCATCAAAGATCGGATGATCGCGGAAATCCCTGATCTTGAATATGTCGAAGTGCCTGACGTCGGCCATGCACCCATGTTGATGGATGAGACGGTTACTGCGGCTATTGAGCGATTCATAGCCTCTTAATTTTTGGGCTAGCCAATACATTTATCGATGTTGGCGGCGAGCTGAAGATCCTTGTCCGTAAGCCCGTCAGCATCGTGAGTCGATAATCGTATGGTGACGCGGTTGTAGACGTTCTCCCAATTAGGATGGTGATCTGTCTTTTCAGCAAGAAGCGCGACGCGGTTCATAAAACCCCATGCGGTTACGAAATCCTTAAACTCGAAATCGCGGCGTATGAAATTACCCTCCAGGTGCCAACGACTAAGACTTGTTTTCAATGCGTAATCTATTTGAGTATCGCTCAACTTTTTCATATTTTTACTTCCGCGCGTCGTTTTAAGTGGACGCCGCATTCCAAATGAGGGGTGTAGGGAAACTGATCGAAGAATGCGAGTGCCTCTATCACGTGAGTCTCGGTTAGAGTCTTCAAATTATCGATCAATGTCAGTGGGTTACAGCTGATATAGAGAATTTCATCAAAGCCTGAAACGAGCGACAGCGTGCCAGAATCGAGACCTGCGCGGGGCGGATCCACGAATACGGTGCGCAGATCGTAGTCCTCCAAAGGATGCTCTAGCGCTGCCAACCGCCTAAATGAACGTGTGCCTGCCAGTGCAAGCGTCATCTCCTCAGCAGAAAGTCTGGCAAACTCAACATTGTCCACCTCGTTAAGCGCAAGATTATCAATCGCAGCCCGAGTTGCCACCTTTGAAACTTCGGTTGCTAGTACTCTGCGAAATAGTGTGGCGAGTGGAATGGTGAAGTTACCGATACCACAGTAGAGCTCGAGTAAATCAGAATCTTGACAGCCCACTTGGGCCATTGCCCATTCGATCATACGCTCGTTGACGAAGGCGTTAGGCTGGATAAACGCTTGCTCGGGTTGTTTGTACCTATAACGCTGGTCATTGATCGCTAACGATTCCTCAACCCAATCTTGAGCCAGAGTGATCTTTTGACCTCGCGATCGACCGATTAGTGAAATATTCAGTTGTTCTGCAAGGTCGCGAGCTTCTGTCTCCCAAAGCTCATCAAGCGGTCGATGATAGATGAGCGTAACCAATACTTCGCCGGTCTGTGTCGACAAAAATTCCACTTGAAACAGCTTACGGCGCAACTCAGGATTGGCCTGAAGAGTGGCTCTTAGGGGCGCGAGTGTGGCTTGAATGGCCTTGCTGGCTATGGGGAATTGTTTAATTGGCACCGGTACCTTCGGCGCCTCTCGGTCGAACATAACAAAGTCGAGGTCATCGTCCTCGTGCCAAACGCGAAATTCTGCCCGCATGCGAAAAGAATCTGTGGGTGACGTCACCAACGTCGGAGATGGCGCGCCGAGGTCATCGAAGAAACTGGCGAAACCGCTGATCTTTTCAGTCAGAAGGTGCTCGTAAGCCTCGGGTGAGAAGTCTTTTGGTAACACGGTTATAAGCAGTTCTTAGGCTTTGGTAGGCCGGCAATTCGACTAGCGAGCCGGGTGGGGGAACCAGGGAAAAGAGTCATGAGATAAATACTGTTACCTTTATCCGGTCCAAGTTTAAGCTTGGCGTATTTAACGAGTGCGCGATTAGCGGGTGAGGCATCAAACTCCTCATAGAAGCGCTGGATGAGGTCGAGAACTTCCCAATGTGCCTCGGTGAGCGTGACGCTCTCTTGCTCCGCAAAGGCCTCGGCAATTGCGGGCGTCCACAATGCGCGATCAGCGAGAAAGCCGTTAGCGTCTAACATGTCATCAGTAACGGGTGCTCGCACATTAACCCCAGCTAACCACAGTCTCGTCACCGGTAGTGTATCTCACCCAGTCCGCCTCAGAGATTATCTTGAGCGATTTAGTGGTCGGCATGGCCTTAGGTGTAATTGACGCTCCCTCGAGTAATGCAATGGTCACCGGCCGATCGGCAAACACCTCCATTGCGCTTAAAGCCGCTCCGTCGTTCGTAGCGATTACAGTGTCACCGTCAACCACTAGGTGCGCTGCAGTGGCTAATCGAGAGCTCTGATTGATAAGGTGTACGGCCATTAAAAGCTCACTACATGATCTGCATTGGCAATAAGCCGAGAGGCACGTTCAGCCGTGATGATTTCGGCCGGGATACTAAACGAAGCATTAGTCTCAGCGTTCATGTCTGTTAGGACATAAACATCGTCAACGTCATATAGCGGCAGTGACCGAAGAAGTTTTCTTAAATCACTTTCACCGTTGCTTGGCGCAATCTCAACATCGAGGTATTCGCGTCCTTTCGCCATAAACAGCACCGATACCCGTTGGCCGAATGCGCCTGCAGCCATAACGGCATCTACCGAGGGGTCGCTGTCTAGCCCATGTTGATAGGGCTCTGACGCGATAACGAACACCCAAGAAGCTGAACTAGCCAAAACTGATTACCCTCGTGCCGTTTAGGCCGTTCGCTATCAATTCACCCAACCCGGCAATTTCAAACTCGGCATCGGCGCTGATACCGAATTTTTCTGCCGAGGCGCTGCATAAAATGAGGCTGGCACCGCACAGCCGCTGTATTTCGCGCCAATCTTTGTGGATTGCCTCTTCAGCCTGGTACACCCCCCGCCCATAAAAGAACACACTTAGCGGAGCACAGTCGGCACTGATGAGCGCTTTTGCGTAACGCAACGCTGCCGGAGTCTTGGCTGATTGGTCCTTAATGAGCAGTGCTATGGATTTCATGAGGGAATAAAAAACCCCGGCAAGCCGGGGTTTGTAAAGCCTGCGTTTGTTTAATCGTCGCCGCCAAATGCACCAAGCAGGTGAAGTAGGTGAACGAAGATGTTGTAGATGTTGAGGTATAGACCCACGGTCGCGCGGATGTAATTTGTTTCTCCGCCGTTAATGATTCGGCTGGTATCGACCAGGATTAGGCCTGACATGATCATGACAACGGCCGCAGAGATCGTAAGCGACAACGCAGGGATACCCAAGAAAATGTTCGCGATCATAGCGACAATCGCCACGATCAAGCCCGCGAATAAAAAGCCAGTCATAAACGAGAAATCACGCTTGCTTTGTAGCGCGTAGGCTGAAAGTCCGAAGAAGATAAATGCGGTGCCGGCAAGCGACTGCATTACCAGCTGGGGACCACCGGGCATTGCTAGATAGGCGTTCAAAAGTGGGCCGAGGCCTGCGCCCATAACACCGGTAAAGGCGAAAATTGCCGGCAAACCTTTTGCGCTATCGGCCATCTTGTTCACGACAAACAACAGGCCAAATCCGATCAAGGAAAATACCAATCCCATGAATGCGGGGAGGTTCAATGCCATTGAGATGCCCGCCGTGACGGCACTGAATGCCAGCGTCATACCAAGAAGCATGTACGTATTCTTTAGAACCTTGTTGGTCTCTAGGACGGCACTGTCATAGCGGGCCGTTGCTACATCTACGCGTCTTTCCGACATATTTGATCTCCTGGTCTGTTGTTGTAGGTGGCGAGCGCGTCTTCTACACCCTCACTGCCACCACCTCCAATAATAGGGGCGAGCGGGGTGATATCCAAGCCCCATCGCCTTAATTTGCTGTGGCTATAATACTAATCTCTGCAGTGTATCGCAGTGTGCTGACCGAAATTGAAGGTCCCGTATCAACAGCACTCGCGGGCTCTGCGCGCATCAAGCGTTCAAACGGGTCTGGAGCATGGCCATTGTCTTCACTGATCGAGTTAATCGCTTCGATGGTTAATTCCGCAGCTGACGCCATCGTTCTAACAACGCTCAGACCGTTAGCTACGGCGTTGCGAAGCGCTTCTTTTTGCGCTTCTTCAGGCCTTGAGTACGACAGTTGCGGGGCACTTACTTGTGTGGCCCCCGATTCAGTCAGTGCGGTCATAATCGCACCAATTTCGGAAACGCCTTTCGTGGTGAATGTAAGATTACGAGTCACGCGATAGCCCACAAAAACTTGTTTACGACCGTCCGAGTCCCACCGGTA
>CAJXZI010000124.1 GCA_913063005.1 uncultured Halieaceae bacterium
GTCATGGTGCACATTTGGGCGTTCCACACCACTGGCAACAACAACCCAACAGGTGCCGGGTGCCTTGTTCTGGATGTGGATTACGGCCTTGTTCGGCATGGCAACAAAATATGCTGAAGGTGTCTTAGCCGTGCGGTTCCGGGAGCGGGACGACCAGGGGGGTTATTCAGGTGGGCCCATGTACTACATCCGAAACGGCCTTGGTGAGCGGTTTGGCGGTTTTGCGACGGGTCTAGCATTCGCGTTTGCCTTGTTTGGCGCGACAGCAGGTTTCGGTCTCGCGAATACGGTCCAGTCTAACTCGGTTGCTCAAGTGCTAACCGATAATGCGGGTATTCCATGGTGGATCACCGGCGTGGTTCTGATGTTGATGGTCGGCGCTGTCATTCTTGGCGGTATTAAACGCATCGCAGACACCGCAGGTGCCGTCGTACCAGCGATGGCGATTTCATACATCGTCATGAGCCTGATCGTTATTTTGATGAATATTTCTGAGGTTCCAGCCGCGTTTGCCACGATTATTGACAGCGCTTTTAATGGAGCATCTGCTGCCGGTGGCTTTGCCGGTGCGACTGTTTGGGCGGCCATTCGCTTCGGTGTCGCGCGCGGCATTTTCTCCAATGAGGCAGGTTTGGGTAGTGCACCCATTGCACACGCTGCAGCAAAAACAAATGAACCAGTAGAGCAGGGGCTTGTTGCCATGCTGGGAACGATGATCGACACACTCATTGTTTGCACAATGACAGGTTTAGTTATCGTGCTGACGGGTGTACTTGAATCTGGCGTGTCCGGTGCGAGTCTGACCTCGATGGCCTTCGGTGCTGTGTTACCGGGCGGCGAATGGGTTGTGACCATCGGGGTGGTGGTCTTTGCTACGACGACGATGATGGGGTGGGCATTCTACGGCGAGCGCTGTGTTGTTTACCTCTTTGGCACTAAAGGGATTATGCCGTTTCGAGTGCTATGGGTTCTCGCGATTCCCGTCGGTGCTGGCGCCGATCTCGGATTGATTTGGTTGGTAGCGGACACCTTAAATGCCTTTATGGCGATACCTAATCTTGTTGGTTTGTTGCTTTTATCTCCTGTCGTCTTTGCGTTAACGCGAGAGTACTTCGCACGCAAGCCAACAGGGAGAGAGGTGAGCAACTGAGATGCTCACACTTTAGACATGCATAGGTAGAGTTTGAATATGCCATCGCTTGCACCGGAAAAACTGGTTATCGCGATCTCATCGAGAGCGCTGTTCAATCTCGATGCGGAGCATTTGGTTTACGAGAGCGAGGGTCTGGAAGCGTACTCTGCGTACCAAATCGAACACGAAGACACGCCTCTGGAGCGCGGCCAAGCGTTTACGCTGGCCAAGAAGTTACTTGCGCTCAACGAAACGCTTCAAGACCCCTTGGGTGTGGAGGTTGTACTTCTGTCGAGAAACTCCGCGGATACGGGCTTGAGGATCTTCAATTCCATTGAGCATTACGATTTGCCAATTACTCGAGCGGCCTTCTGCGGCGGCGAGTCGCCGTGGCGCTACATACAAGCCTTCGGTTGTCATCTCTTCCTCTCTTCAGAACCTGGAGATGTCCGCAAGGCGTTGGAGAACAACGTAGCAGCGGCAACTCTGGTTTCAAAGCCCGTGTCCGATTCTGATGACGCTGTGATTCGGTTTGCTTTTGACGGTGATGCAGTCCTCTTTTCCGATGAAGCAGAAAAAGTCTATAAGGCTCAAGGGCTTGAGGCGTTTACTGAGAGCGAGCGCGCACAGCGTAATCAACCGCTCACTGGCGGCCCTTTCAAAAGCTTCTTGAGTGCACTCCACCTCCTTCAGCAATCTCTACCCGAGGAGTCACCATTGATCCGTACTGCGCTGGTTACCGCTCGGTCGGCTCCCGCTCATGAACGTGTCATACGCACTTTACGCGCCTGGGACGTACGTTTGGATGAGTCGATTTTCCTCGGAGGGCTACCAAAGGTTGAGTTTCTCAAGGCCTACGACGCGGACGTGTTCTTCGATGATCAAGAAACCCACTGTCATCTGGCGGCCGATCATGTGGCCACAGGTCACGTGCCTCACGGTGTTGCAAACGAATCCTAGTTCGCGCTGTACAGCTTTTTAGAACTAAAGTATCTTTCAGCTTGGTTTTTAATTCCTTGTAATTCTTATGAAGCTGCAGCAGCTTAAGTACATATGGGAGGTCGCGCATCACGACCTCAACGTGTCCGCGACCGCACAAAGCCTATTTACGTCCCAACCCGGAATCAGCAAGCAAATTCGCTTGTTAGAGGGCGAGTTGGGGGTAGAGATCTTCTCTCGTAGCGGAAAGCATCTCACACGCATCACACCCGCGGGCGAGGCAATCATTGAAATGGCGGGTGAGATCCTCCGTCAGACCGAGTCAATTAAGCGTATTGCGCAAGATCACTCCGACAATGTGTCGGGTAGCATGTCGCTTGCGACTACGCACGGACAGGCCCGGTATGTCCTACCCGACTCTATTTCGCGGTTTTCTGTTGAACACCCTGACGTGTCACTTGAGATGCGCCAGGGGAGTCCGCAACAAATAGCTGAGATGGCAGCAAAGGGGAGCGTCGACTTCGCGATCGCGACCGAGGCTTTGCAACAGTATGCGTCATTGGTAACCCTGCCGTTTTTTAGGTGGTCGCATTGCGTGGTTGTTCCCAGCGGACACCCACTTTCCGAGGCTGATGCTCCAGCTTTGGAGCAAATCGCTCGCTACCCAATTATTACCTACACCGAGGGATTTACCGGGCGCTTTCGTATCGACGAGGGATTTGAGGCTCGTGGGCTGACACCAAATTACGTGGTGACTGCCGCCGACGCGGATGTCATCAAGACCTATGTCCGAAAAGGCCTTGGTGTTGGCATCATTTCGACAATGGCCTACGAGGAGCACAGCGACGCAGATCTTATTAAGATTGGTGCACCGAACTATTTCGCGTCACTACTATCCTGCATCGCGTTTAGGCGTGGTACTTTCCTGCGGGGTTTTATGTATGCCTTTATTGAACAACTTGCGCCGCATCTGACTCAGGATATTGTTAAACACGCGATGTCTATTGCAGACCCAGAGGAGCGAAACGAGTTTTGTGCAAGACTCGAAGTTCCGCGCATTTAGGCGATAAACGCTAAAAAATACGACCATTTGAACGAGTTTTTTCTCATGCCTTTATGCGATGATTAAAAGATCGGATTTCGCTGGTATGCGTATGAACCCTAGCCATTAGATTCAAGTAACTGGCTCGGCCAACCGCGGTTTTTAACATTCAAGGATAAGAATGGACACTACTCACACAAACGACGTGATGCCAACGCTCACGAACCCCTTTGATGCTCAGGGTGATGCCCCATCGCCGTCGACAGATTATCAAGCGGCAGTCGCTCGAGGTGCCGAGTTACAGGGACTTCCGCAATCCGCGGCGACCAACAGAAACATTCAAAGACAGCACAGTAAAAACCGGATGACCGTGTGGGAGCGAATCGCGTTTTTAGTCGATGAAGAACCCACTATTTTGTATCAGAACTGGGGTCCCAACCTAGACGGTGCCTCGCTCGTTACAGCCGTAGGCCGGATCGATGGGCGCGACGTCGCTATTTACGGACATGATTTTACGGTGCGTGCAGGCTCAATGGACGCCACCAACGGCGAGAAGCTCGCGCGGCTGTTTGAGCTTGCAGGCGAGCGGGGCATTCCTCTCGTAGGGCTCAACGACTCTGCGGGCGCTTATATCCCTGCGGGTGTTGGTGGTCTAGACGGCTATGCAGAGGCGTTTACAGGGCTTCGCAAAATTTCAGGCGTTGTGCCGAGTATCATGTGCATGTTCGGGTTTAATGCCGGCGGTGGTAGTTACTTGCCTCGTCAGGGCAGCTTTTTGATTCAACCCAAAGACACGTTTTTTGGTTTGACAGGCCCGGGTGTCGTTAAATCTGTTCTGGGCGAGGATATTACGCCCGACGAGCTTGGCGGCCCCGGCGTTCACAGCCAAACGGGCGTCACGGACTTTGTCGTCGAGGACGAAGTTGCGGCGCTTCGTAAGGTCCGAGAAATATTACGTTACCTGCCCGATAACAATGCAACGGCACCTGACGTTCAAGCGTGTTCTGACCCAATCAATCGTAGTACCAGTGATATCGACACACTGCTAAAAACGGCGTTTGAGTCAGCCACTGGATTTAATACCCCGGTCGATAGCTCCATCATCATTCAGCAGCTCTGCGACCACGGTGACTTCCTGGAAATTCAGGAAGAGCGGGCAAAAAACACCATCACCTGTCTGGGTCGTATTGGCGGACACGTTGTGGGTTTCGTTGCCAACAACTCAGCGGTTGCGTCAGGTCAGATTGATATCGACGCAGCGTTAAAGAACGCGCGATTCATCCGTTTCTGTAATCTCTACAACATCCCCGTGATGTTTCTTGAGGATACAACGGGATTCTTGCCGGGAAGAGAGCAGGAGCACCGCGGCATTGTTCAAGCCGGTCGCGCGATGCTCGACGCAATTGTTGACCTTCGTACGCCACGCTTCTTGATTCTTATCCGAAACGCCTTCGGTGGCGCGTATGCGTCCTACAACAATTACCCCACAGGTGCGGACTTCGTGGTTGCGCTACCAACGACTCGCGTAGCGGTAATGGGGCCAGCAGGCGTTGATTACGTCTACAAAGACGAACTTAAAGCGATTCGCAGCTCGGTTGCTGAACGCGTTACCGCGACCAAAGCTGAATTAATTTCGCAGGGCGTCTCTTCGGATGACGCGCAGGAACAAGCAGAGGCCAGCGTCGCCGAGTGGGCTAAAGCCGCCGAGGCGGATTTGGCAAAGCGCTACGAGCGCGAAATCATGAATCCAGAAGAAGCGCTTAGTTTAGGCTCAGTGTCTCAGATTGTTATGCCACAAGATTTGCGCGGAGTCATCGCCAAGCATCTCATGTTCTGCCTACGTCATTACAAGCCTGAGCCCATGAGTGGCGTTCAACGCGAATTCCATTAAATATCAGCGAGTTAAGTTGGAGTTTTACTGTGTCAAATGAACACTATTTACATAATCCGCTGATTCACCAAGACCGTCGTCTTGGTGACAGCGATGTTAGCTGGATAAGCCAGTTTGATTGCACGCACATCAAACCTCTCATTATTTGTCGTGGTCCAATTCGCAAAGAAGCAATGGATGTCTTTGATGAAATGGGCATGGATAACTACGGAATCTTATTGTCCGAGAAGGATTCAATTGTTTACCCCAGAGCCATTGCCCCTGAGCTGAGGACAATCACAGACCCAACGCGTGTGCATCGGGTGAGTGACTACTCGGGAGTCGACAAGGCAGATCGTGAGGCGCGTATTCAGGAAATCATTCAAATCGCCAACGATAATGGGTACAACGCAATATTCGCTGGTTACGGCTTCATGGCGGAAGACGAAACCATGGTAGCGTCGATGGAGAACGCTGGCCTCAATTTCATTGGTCCTTGCTCACGCACTGTGCGGCAAGCGGGCCTGAAAGACGAGGCAAAGCGGACAGCTCTTAAAGCGGGCGTCTCAGTAACCCCAGGCGTCGATAACGCCACAGCGCTTACACTGCTTAAGAAATACCCGACAGCTGAAGCACTCGGAGTCTTTTGCAAAGAGCAGGGCTTTGATGATGTAGACCTCGCCGGTGATGATCTTGAAGAGCTCGCAGACAGGGTTTTAAACGCATCCTACAAAGCGGGCGTTGATATCTACTCAATCGACGAGCTTATCGAGACCCTTCAAGAAGCCGTTGAGGGTATGAATGATAAATACCCAAATAACCGCGTACGTCTTAAAGCGATCGGTGGTGGCGGTGGTAAAGGCCAGCGCATTGTTGAGCGTGGCGATGCTGCGCGCACAGGCGAGTTAGTTAAAGAGATTTTGCAGGAAGTAAAAGCCTCTGGCGTGGGTGATAACAAGAATGTTCTTGTTGAACTCAACATCGAATCGACTCGACACCAGGAAATCCAGGTGATCGGTAACGGCGACTGGTGTATGACGCTGGGCGGTCGCGATTGTTCGTTGCAAATGCACGAACAAAAGCTCTTGGAGGTTTCGGTTACTCGCGAATCACTACTTGAGGCGGCGGAAGAGGTTGCGGCGGCGGGACTGAGCACCGAAGCAGAGGTGCTTAAAGCTGACGTGGTCACGCTCGATACGATGGAAGAGGA
>CAJXZI010000125.1 GCA_913063005.1 uncultured Halieaceae bacterium
GCCGCCCTTTCGGTTAAGCGGAACGAATCCTTCGGGGACCTATCAATCACTGCGCTCCAAGAAGCGCTCAAGCAGGCAGGCGCGAGGCTGCATTGACACGCCTGCAAAGAATGAGATTCTTAACACCGATCTGACACACTGTAGACACGCAATGCTGAGCAACGTTCGCGGCAGCTTCCTACCTACAAAAGTTCGTGCCGGCGGCGAAAAATAAAAAAATAAATAGCTGCATACAGGGCAATCACGATCACCCCAATCCACTCGATTTTGAGCGGTGTGAACTGATACAACACGACCAGTGCCAGCAGCAAGCCGGTGTGCAAACAGGTGTAGACAACATGCCCCAGATGCTCAACCGTCCAGCCAAGGTTTTGTGCATAAAGTCGGGTGAGCGAGTCAAGCGAGTTGATAACGAAAAGAATACCCACAGCCATCATCAGCCAATTAAGCCCTGATGAGACCGTCCCGCCACTCTCGAAAAGTCCGAACAAAACGGAGAACCATACAGCGATTGGGATCGATGGAATGATCACAATGGCTAAGGCGAGCTTCCAAGCCCTAATTCCGTTAGTAAACCGAGCGACAAACTGCCCAATCATAATTGACCATGCAAACCACCAACTCAGATAAAACCCGTGGTAATCGTTGATGGGGGTCAGAAATTGATCAAGGTGTTTTGGGTAATTCCCTAGACTGGCGACATTGCTCGCTAGCTCGCTGACATCGCGGCCAGAGATCCACCAAACCACGAAGATAAGCGCGAAAAATAATAGGGTAGAACTCACGCTGAGATATTTGAGCACCGAAAGTCGGGTGCTCGAAATCACGGCCAGTAGCACGACAAAGGTCACCGTAAGATACGTGAGACTATTCCCTAGACCAGGTAGATACGACGGTAAGTAGGCTAAAAACAAATAGGCCGTGAACGCACAGGTCGCGATAACAATAAGATTATGAACAAGTTTGATCGCCGGTCGCTCGAACAGCCGCACGCGCGGCTCGATGGCACAGAAATACAACGTCGTGAGAACATAAAAGCCCCAAACCAAACCACCCCAAAAGCCAAACTCGACCACGAGCGGACTGGTAAATTGATAATCGGCCTCAGCGGCATAGGTCTCAAAGTCGATGAGCGGGAACATGATGAGCCCAACATCAAGCCCTGACGTAAATAATATCGCCATGAACGCAAGCGTCGGGAGCGGCGTATCACCAACGCATCGATAATGTGGCCAGCGAGCTACCACGCCGAGTGTTGTCACGAGTGCGATGGCCATAGCCACCGACAACACTGTCATCAAGGCGCTGATCTCAGCATGTCAGCATCCATAGGTCGTTGGGCAATACCCTCACGCTGGGTAGCTTCCGCGTCTGTTGGCTGCCAACGGGGAGCGTCGGATCGAAGCATTTTCTCGCCCCGAATTATGGCTGCAGCACGTTCGGCCACCATAATGGTCGGTGCGTTGAGATTACCGTTTGGGATACTGGGAAAAACGGATGAATCGACCACCCTCAGTCCCTTGATACCGCGCACTCTGCAATGCGAGTCAACGACGGCTAGCTCATCATCCTCTGCGCCCATGCGGCAGCTGCAGGACGGGTGATAAGCTGTCTCAACATTGTTACGAACCCATTCATCCACAGCCGCGTCGTTGGACAAATCAATCGCTGGCTGAATTTCAGCCCCTCGGTATCGATCGAGTGATGGCTGGCTTAAAATTTCACGCGTGAGCCGCAGACAGATACGCCAATCCTCTCTGTCCTTCTCGGACGCAAGGTAATTGAAAACGATCTCCGGCGCTTCGCGGATGTCCTTAGACCGAATGCGGACATGGCCACGGCTGTCCGGCTTATTCGGGCCTACGTGGACCTGAAAACCGTGCCCGTCGAATGCGGCATTCCCGTCATAGCGAACCGCGCCCGGTAGGAAGTGATATTGAATATCGGGCCACTCAACGCCCGCACGTGTTCGAATAAATCCACAGGACTCAAAATGGTTACTCGCACCGAGGCCGGTCTTCGTAAAGAACCACTGAATACCAATTTTCAACTTCGATAAAGGGTCTAAACCACCGTTAAGGGTGATGGGCTCTCTGCATCGATATTGAAAATACACTTCCAAGTGGTCGGTCAAGTTTTCGCCGACACCGGGTAGTTCGTGGACCACATCAACACCGGCCTGCTCAAGTACTTCACCGCGCCCAATCCCGGATCGCTGCAAAATACTAGGCGAACCAATACTGCCCGCACTCAGCACAATGTCGCGACGCGCCGACACCTCGTGACATTTGCCGTATCGCCAGTACGTGACGGTCGTTGCGTGACCTTCATGGAGCCCAATATGGTCGACTTCAGCGCGCGTAATCACTGTGAGATTCGATCGCCCCCGCGCAGCTTCCAAATACCCGCGCCGAGTAGAGGCGCGCAGGCCGTCCTTGACCGTCATATGCATTGGGCCAAAGCCCTCTTGTCGGAAGCCGTTGTAGTCCTCGGTCAGTCCGTAACCCGCTTCCTCGCCAGCGTCGATAAACGCCTGATAAAGCGGGTTTTTACGATTATTACCATTACACGTACCGACCGGCCCATCGCCACCACGATAATCATCAGCTCCGTGCATCCAACTCTCTGCCCTCTGAAAATAGGGTAGGCAGCTAGCATAGTTCCACCCCTTTGCCCCAAGAGACTCCCACTCATCAAAGTCACCCGGGTGACCTCGAACGTAGACCATGCCGTTTATTGCTGACGAACCACCAAGACCACGACCGCGCGCAGCATCCATCAACCGCCCATTAAGACCGGGCTCAGGCTCGCTGTAATAGCCCCAGTTGAACTCCTTTGACGCCATGGGGATGGCAAACGCGCTCGGCATGTCAACAAAAATGCTTCGACCACTGCCACCGGCTTCCAACAACAAGACAGTTACTGACGGGTCCTGAGACAGTCGGTTTGCCAAGACGCAACCTGCAGAGCCACCGCCAACAATGATGTAGTCGTATTCTGTCTTCATAGTTGAATCTCTGCCCTTCGCACCAGGAATGAAGTTTTTTCCTTGCGCTTGCTTTGTCGGTTTTCCATTCGGCTTTTGTGGAGCAGCAATCTGCGCTTCACTGGCCTTACAACGTAACCCTCTTCCAACCCTGTTTGGAACTTACTGATGAGCTTGCAACTTACCGGTGGTAACGCGCTGGTGGACCACTGTTGTGCGCCAGGCTAGTACGTTGGCTCAACCTTACCCAGATTGGCGTAAATGGTCTTACTCTGAGTGAAATGCTCAATAGTCTGTAAGCCGTTCTCACGGCCAATACCCGACTCTTTGTAACCACCAAAAGGGATTTCTGCAGGCGTGATGTTGTACTCATTGATCCAGACAATGCCCGCTTGAAGCTGGTTGGCCACACGGTGTGCGCGCGAGAAATTCTGGCTAAACACTGCCGCCGCAAGACCTAATCGTGTGTCATTCGCCCGATTAACCACGTCAGACTCATCGCTGAATTTTAGAATGGTCATAAGAGGCCCAAACACCTCGTCCGTAACGACCGAGTGATCATCAGTTTTCGCAACGACCACCGCGGGTGAGACGAAGTACCCGCCATTTAGCGCGTCAGTGCTCAGAATCTCTCCGCCACACAAGACCTCAACCGTCTCTGAAGAACGCGCTTGTTCAAGATACGTCGCCACCTTGTCTCGCTGCTGCGCGGATACCAAGGGTCCCATTTGAACGTCTGGGTCAAAGGGGTCACCTACGCTGATTGCTTGAGTTCGCTTGACGACCTCTGCAACAAACCGATCGAAAATAGCCTCGTGAACAAATACCCGAGTGCCGTTAGAGCACACCTGACCCGTAGAGTAGAAATTACCCGCCAGTGCTGCGTTAACAGCGCTATCAAAATCACAGTCGTCAAACACTACAATAGGTGACTTCCCACCTAACTCGAGTGTGACCTTTTTTAATGATTCGGCTGCCATGGCGGCAACACGCTTACCGGTTGCTACGGAGCCGGTTAACGACACCTTAGCCACATCAGGATGTTGCACGAGCGCAGCGCCCGTTTCACCCATACCGAGTGCGACGTTAAATACTCCGTCGGGCAGACCTGCCTCGGTGTAGATCTCAGCGAGCTTAAGGGCCGTGAGTGGTGTTACCTCGGAGGGCTTGAATACCATGGTATTGCCGCAGGCCAGCGCCGGCGCTGATTTCCATAGCGCAATCTGTATGGGGTAGTTCCAAGCACCGATCGCAGCGCAGACACCCAGAGGCTCACGGCGCATAATGGCAAAAGCCTCGGGCGGAAGATCAATGTGCGAGCCGTGTAAAGTCTGTGCTACGCCTGCGTAATATTCGAGCACTTCTACGCCACTGATGACGTCAATAACGCTCGTCTCCTGAATGGCTTTCCCTGTGTCCAAGGTTTCTAGCTCGGCGAGTTCTTGATTGCGTTCACGTAGGATTTCGCCTGCACGGCGCAGGATCGCACCGCGCTCTGCGGCGGGCGTTTGAGACCAGCTGGCAAAAGCCGCTTTCGCAGCCTCTACCGCCGAATCAACAATGGCTTGGTCGGCGACTTCAACATCGCAAATTGTTTGCCCCGTTCCTGGATGGATAGTTTGAAATATCTGTCCATTCACCGCGTCCACGTATCGGCCATTGATGTAGCTCTTTTGGCGCTCAAGGGTAGACGACTTATCGAAGTGCGCCCCACCAACCGTCTTAGTCATATTTCTATCTCGCCCAGACCAAAGCACCGCATTTTATGATGCTTATCGATATTTATAGCTTCACGCGTAATGATTGCGACGACAATGATTGCACAGATAAGTGGCTCAAGGCGAAATCGAGGCGCATAAAAAGCACTGAACAAGATAGGTGTTGACCCCAGGTCTAACTCTCGCTTAGATGGATAAAGAGTGTCTGACGGCACTTGATAGTTACCCCGCTGATCGCCTCGGAGATGGGCGTTAACGAATCAGCGGTAATAAAAAAATAAGAGACAAGACAATGAGTGAAACAACTGGGCAAGACCAGCAGCAGAATATGCGGCGCGTGGCGATGACGTCGCTCGCAGGCACGAGCATCGAGTGGTACGACTTCTTCCTTTATGGCACGGCGGCAGCGGTCATTTTTCCGAAGGCTTTCTTCCCGCAAGATCTGCCAACGATGGTGTTGTTGATCATCAGCTTCAGCACGCTGGCCGTCGGCTTCCTAGCACGCCCGCTTGGCGGCATCATTTTCGGCCACTTTGGCGACCGCATCGGAAGAAAGCGCACCTTGGTTGTCGCTTTGATGATGATGGGCGTCGCAACAACGCTGATTGGTTTCCTACCCACTTACGCATCGATCGGTATAGCCGCACCACTACTTTTGGTTGCGCTTCGATTCATCCAAGGACTAGCGATCGGTGGCCAATGGGGTGGCGCCATGTTACTGGTTACCGAGAGTGCGCCAGCCGATCAGCGTGGCTGGTATGGCGCCTATGCACAGGCGGGAGCGCCGATGGGGGTCATCCTCGCCAATCTGGCCTTTATTGGTGTCAGTAGCTCAATGAGCGATGAGGCATTTTTGGAATGGGGGTGGCGTCTACCCTTCATCGCCAGCATCGTACTTATCGGTATTTCGATGTTTATCCAGCTGAAGATCGAGGATACCGAAGCGTTTAAAAATCTGAGCGAGGCGCAGGCTGCGAGCGATACGCCCGCAAAAGAAGTAGAGCGATCGCCCGTAGTAGAAGCGATTCGTAAATATCCTAAGCGCATCATGTTGGCTGCCGGCGCTTTCTTATCGGTGCAAGTAACCTTCTACATCTTGATCGCCTTCGTGATTGCCTACGGTGTCAACTCGCCCGATCTAAATCTCTCTCGCGACACCATGTTGATGGCAGTGCTGGTTGCAGCCGCGATTATGGTGCCAACCCAGTTCTACTTCTCGGGGCTATCCGATCGTATTGGACGCAAGAACGTCTATAAATGGGGCGCCATCCTGACGGGTGCTTGGGGTTTCGCCTTGTTCCCGTTGATCGATACCGGTAACCCCATGCTGATCGGGTTTGCTATCACCATGGGGCTTTTGTTCCTCGGTATGCAATACGGGCCACAGGCCGCCTACTTCACGGAACTCTTTAGTACTGAGGTTCGTTATTCGGGCGCGTCCCTAGGCTATCAGATCGGTGCGATTCTCGGTGGCGCTCTGGCGCCGAC
>CAJXZI010000126.1 GCA_913063005.1 uncultured Halieaceae bacterium
TATCCATCACGGTGTTGTTGAAGCCGTGACCCATGTGCAAGCTGCCGGTGACATTGCAGACTTAGTTCAGGGAGATGCGCTCTTCATCAATGCAGGGAGAGGCAGCTTGATAACGTGTGAGGCAGTTGAGCGGCTGTTGGAGCACAATGTAGAGGTCGTTCTTGATACTTGGCCGGAGGAGCCAGAGGTGCCATTAGAGCTGCTTAATCGAGTTCGGTTCGGAACACCTCACATAGCGGGTTATTCGGAATTATCTAAAAACAACGCCACAGACTTTCTGGTGCCCGCGCTGATGAATGCTTTGGCGCTCGACAGCGACGGTGCGCTGGTAGAGCACCATAGTGCATCGCCGATAGTACTCACGTATGCAGGGGATGATTTGCAAACGCTGTCAGCGTTACTCCGTGATATCGGCCGTATCGAACAGGATGATCGCGATTTTCGCCTCGCATGGGCCAAGGATCAAAGCCCAGAGGGGTTCGAAACACAACGTCGCCAATACGCGATGCGCCAACAACTCCAGGGCTCAGTGGTATCCGTAAAGCCTGAGTTGACACCACGCTTAGCAGGCTGGATGAAGAGTCTTGGTGTTGCCGTCGTTTAGTCGTCTTCGCTTTACCTAATGTTGACGAGGGATGCGGAGATCCCTGCCGTTTCAAAACGGTGCTGAGGCAACGCAACGAATCAAGTCGATGGAGTACAACGTCCTATTGAAATCCGGTAATTTCCCCTCATATCAATGTAGAGAGTAAATAAACGCACGAAGAGAGGCTGTTATGACTGATAAAGATGATGCTTATTGGCGAGAGAAGCTGACGGCGGACGAGTATCACGTGCTCCGTCAGAAGGGCACAGAGCGCGCGTTTACGGGTGAGTATTGGGATACCACTGATGCAGGCACGTATAAGTGTCGGGGCTGTGGTGAGGTACTCTTTCAGTCAGAAAGTAAGTTCGATGCCGGGTGTGGTTGGCCTAGCTTCGATCGTCCAGTAGCCGAGGCGGCAATTGCTGAGGAGCGCGACACAAGCTATGGCATGGTTCGTACGGAAGTGCTTTGCCATAACTGTGGAGGTCACCTTGGGCATGTCTTCCCCGACGGACCTACAGAGACAGGGTTACGCTACTGTATCAATAGCTTGTCGATTGATCTTGCGAAGGAGTGATCGACAGGCAATCGATTAAGTAGCAGCGTTTATCATCCTTATCAGCTCTGCTGATCAGACAGTTCAGACAAGCATGGGTAGCAAGGCTCGGCTGGCGTTGGAACCTAGTGAATTTAGCCCATCCGACCTCGGATTCATGGAATCATTGTTTCAGGCTATCTTGCCTCATGACGGATGAGCTACCGGAAAGGTGGCCAAGTGACCATGAAACACAGGCTAAAGAGGCATTGGAGGCGGAGCTTTGGTTCAGGGAACGAGAGCTTCGGTTGTCTCAATACCTTGTTCATCAAGATAGGCTCGAATGGCTTTGATGTGATCAGGCCCAATTTCGCAGCAGCCACCGATGATCGCTACACCCATCTCTAGCCAGGTTTTTACGAATGCTAAATAGTCTTCAGGTCCGAGATCTTTGCGACTTGCGAGTCGATCCACTGTACTGCCCGGTACTAAGGCCTCCACGGAGGTAAAGCCATTGGCATAGGCGCCGCATCGAATTCCCGAGGGAAGAGCTATCTTTAGCCCCTCGGTAACAACCTCGGGCGTCGAGCAGTTGAGCATGATGGCGTCAGGTGAGTAGGGCTTTACTGCGGTTATTGCATCCTCTAGGAGCTCTCCAGAGCGAAGTTTTTGGGGGTCACTATCGCTTAGGGTGAATGCTACGGCGCCGGTAACACCCGCATCGCGAATCGCTTTTGCGCCTGCCGTTGCCTCGGTGATGTTACTCATGGTCTCCAATAGAAACCCGTCGACACTGTCTTTCTGCAATGTCACCAATTCACTGTATTGCTCGTAGGCACTGTCGAAGTCTGGCGCCACAGTATGATCATAGGACGCGTTCAGCGGCGGTAATGACGCAACTGTCGATACAGGGTTCGTAGCGGAAGATGCGCTGATACCCGCTTTCGCCGTATTTGCCGCCACGTCTAACATCTCCTTAACAGAGTGCTCCGGTGCAAATGTCTTTAGTCGATGACGACTGACTGCGTAGGTGTTTAGACATATAACGCGTGCGCCCGCATCACAAAAGTCTCGGTGGATTTCCGAGACCAAATGGGGCTCATCGAGCATGACCTTAGTCGACCATAGTGGGTGGGGCGGTGCCGAGCTTCGTTTAATCAGTTCTTGACCCAGCCCACCATCGAGGAGTGTGATTTTCATAGTGCTAAGGTTTTCATCGCTCATTGCATTATCCTCAGAGCAGGTGCTCTTTGAGTTGATCGAGTACATGGTTGGGGTCTTCCACCATGAGCGAATGTCCCGCACCCGGCACGACACTGATACGTGCCTCATTAAGCGTCGACTGTAAGGTTTTCGTCGCTCGCAACGGTGTTAGACGATCGGCATCGCCATGAATCATTAAACTTGGCGCAGTGATTTCTGCTGCAGCCTCAAGTCCGTTCCGATAGGCATTGCAAGCCCTCATATCGAGATCCAGTGCGGCCTGTATTTCGTCCTCGTAGCGTCGCATGCTATCGCTCACCATCCACATACCAGGATTGGGATTGCCGCCCATCAAGTTTTGTTTGCTGAAACCAAACGAAGTGAGCATTGCATGTGCGGCCCCCGGTTTATTGGCGGTCGCATCGAGAATAGGTTCTGACACAGGCATCGGTGCAATCGAGCCGATGAGGACGACTTTGGAGGCGCGCGCTTTGATTTTCGAGGCTGTCTCTAGGGTAATGAGGCTGCCCATGCTGTGACCGACAAGCGCTACCTGTTCAAGTTTGAAGTGGTTTAGGATGTCGACCACCCATTCCGACATTGCTTCAATCGAAGTGAGCGTGGCGCCCGATGAGCGGCCGTGTCCGGGGAGGTCAATGGCCAACACATTCCAGTTATGACGAGAAAAGTGCCGGGCAAACAGCGTCCAAACACTGTGATCGAAGCCGGCGCCATGTATAAACATCACCGAGGGCTTTGATGGGTCTATCTCTTTGTTATTTGTGTAGAGGTAAACCTGCTCGTTGTTGATGGTCAGCTTCATTTACCAGCGCCTCCAGCGGTCTTTTCAGCGGCGCGTAAACCTGCTTTGAGGTCTGCTATCAAATCTTTCGGATCTTCTAGGCCCACGGAGAGACGGATGGTGCCTTCTCCAATGCCTGCTGCCGCAAGCGCTGCCTCATCCATACGGAAGTGCGTGGTACTGGCTGGATGAATGACGAGCGACTTCGCATCGCCAACATTCGCCAAGTGCGAGAAGAGGTTTAGCGCGTTTACAAAAGAGATACCTGCCTCACGGCCACCTTTGATTTCAAAGGTAAACACCGCGCTGGTGCCTTTGGGGAAGAGCTCTTGCGCTAATACATGGTCGGGGTGACTCTCTAGATCAGGATGCGCGACGCCTGCGACAGCATCATGACCATTTAAAAACTCGACAACCGCGCGGGTGTTTGAAATATGCTTTTCCATCCTCACCCCAAGCGTTTCCATACCTTGCATAATGTAGAAGGCACTGGTTGGACTCTGGCAGGCGCCAAAATCGCGTAGCCCCTCTTTACGCGCTCTCGAGATAAACGCCGCGGGACCAAACTCCTCGGTAAACACGAGGTTATGAAAACCTTTATAAGGCTCTGAAAGTTGAGGGAATTTACCGGAAGCGTCCCAATCGAAACGCCCACCATCGACAAGCAATCCACCGATAACGATGCCGTGGCCACTCAAAAATTTAGTGGCAGAGTGCATGACAAGGTCAGCACCAAGTTCAAATGGTTTAATGAGGTAAGGGGTCGTAAAGGTGGAGTCAACAAGCAGGGGTATGCCGTTTTCGTGCGCGATGGCGGATATGCGGGGAATGTTTAAAACATCCAGCCCGGGGTTGCCAACAGTTTCACCGAAAATCAGACGGGTCTCTGGACGTATCGCTGCTCGCACAGCGTCTTCGTCACGTGGATCGATAAAGGTTGTGGTGATACCGAAGCGTGGGAGGGTATAGGCCAATAAATTGTGGCTCCCGCCGTACAGCGCACTGGACGCAACAATATGTGCCCCCGCGTCCATGATAGTCATGATAGCCAGCTGAAGTGCTGCCTGGCCACTCGCAGTGGCAATGGCGCCAACACCGCCCTCAAGCGCTGCGATGCGCTCCTCGAGAACCGCCGTGGTTGGGTTGCTCAGACGCGAGTAAACGTGGCCAGGGCGCTCCATATTGAACAGCGCCGCAGCATAGTCAGAGTCTGGAAAACAATAGGACGCCGTTTGATAAATCGGCGTTGCGCGCGCGCCTGTTGCGGGGTCAGGTTTGCCACCAGCATGTAGCGCTAGCGTATCTAACTCGGCGGGGGAATAGTCTTTCATGATTTCAGCTCTTTTCTGCGCGCCAGGCGACGCCGTGAAGCGCCGCATTGTACGCGCTTCTGCAGAAACGTGAGAGAAAAATTGGAGCGGGAAACGAGGTTCGAACTCGCGACCTCAACCTTGGCAAGGTTGCGCTCTACCAGCTGAGCTATTCCCGCAAAAAATGGCGTCCCCTAGGGGGTTCGAACCCCTGTTCCCGCCGTGAAAGGGCGGTGTCCTAGGCCACTAGACGAAGGGGACGGAACGTGGTGCACGTAGTGCTCTTCGTAAGGTCGCGCATAGTAGTGAGACTAAGTTCCGTCGTCAAGCATTCTTGCAAAGGTTTCGAAAAACTTCTTCGTTTTAGGTAAACTCCGCGCTCCTTTTTGTAGCGGAGCCCTCATGCCGGCGGCCTTAGAAATCTCGAATCTCCATAAAACTTACGCAAACGGTTTTCAGGCGTTAAAAGGAATCGACCTCTCGGTGGAGGAGGGCGACTTTTACGCGCTTTTAGGACCTAACGGAGCGGGCAAGTCGACCACGATCGGAATTGTGAGTTCGTTAGTGTCTAAGTCTAGCGGGTCAGTAAAGATTTGCGGTATTGATATCGACGAAGACTTTTCGCTCGCCAAGAAACAAATTGGCATTGTCCCACAGGAATTTAACTTCAACGTCTTTGAGAAAGTAGAGGACGTTCTGATTCACCAGGCCGGCTACTATGGAATTCCGATCGGCCTTGCGCGCCAGCGCGCGGAATACTACCTAGAAAAGCTAGGTATCGCGGATAAGCAAAACGTTCAAATGCGCATGCTGTCCGGGGGGATGAAGCGTCGTTTGATGATTGCGCGTGCCCTAGTTCATGAGCCGCGTGTTCTCATCCTCGACGAGCCGACTGCGGGTGTTGATATTGAGATGCGTCGCAGCATGTACGATTTTCTCCGTGAGACTAATAACGAGGGCCGAACGATCATCCTGACCACGCATTATCTTGAAGAGGCAGAAATGCTCTGCCGCAATGTGGGAATTATCAATCAGGGGAAGATTGTCACTAATGGTGCCATCAGGGACATGCTTCGGGACCTCAACAGTGAAACCTTCCTCCTCGATACACAAGATGAGTTACCGTCCGGAATCGCTATCCCTGGCTATCAGATAAGGCAGGTCGAGCCTCAATGTTTGGAGGTCGACATCGAAAAGGGCCAGGAGCTTGCTCAGGTTTTTACCGCGCTCAGTGAACTTGGGGTGTCAGTAGTCAGCATGCGGAACAAAGAAAATCGTCTCGAACGGATGTTTGTAAATGTTTTGGAGAGCGCATCATGAGCCCTTATGAGCAGTGGATCGCATTTCTAACGATCATGCGCAAAGAGGTGCGTCGTTACCTTCGCATCTGGACGCAGACCCTGTTGCCTTCAGCCATCACAATGTCCCTTTATTTTCTGATTTTTGGCACCTTGATTGGTAAGCGAATCGGCACCATGGGTGGCGTCAGTTACATGGAATTCGTGGTGCCCGGTCTGATCATGATGGCCATAATTACTAATACCTACGCGAATGTGGTGGGGTCTTTCTTTGGAGCCAAGTTCAATAACAGTATCGAAGAGTTATTAGTGTCACCCACGCCAACCTACGTGATTGTGTTGGGCTACGCCGCAGGAGGTGTTTCGCGGGGTATTTTGGTATCGATCATCGTGACCTCGGTAGCACTTTTCTTTACCAAGCTCGATATCCACAGCTGGTTGGTGGTGATCGGAG
>CAJXZI010000127.1 GCA_913063005.1 uncultured Halieaceae bacterium
GCAACATTTCAAACGTCTAAGGGAGAAATAGAGTAAAGGAAAAGAAGTGGAGATAACCTTTGGGTAGTGGGGGAGTTGAGATATGGGGAGTAGGGGGGCGATACCATTTTATAGAGGCCGGCTATGCCACTCTCTACGGCCATACCACGAATAAAACACACTCTTAAAGGGACTTGAAGAGATAGAGTGAGTAGGAGGGAAGGAGAGAGAGTGATAGATAGTTTCTGGGTTGGGGGGTTGTGGAGGCTGATTCACACACACACACATACACCCAGAGAAAGAAAGCCAAGTCTTTATCGATGCTATCCAGGCCGATGTGCGGTGGCTAGGATATCAGTGGGCGGGTGAGGTGCGGTACGCCTCTAGCTATTTTCAGCAGTTCTATGAGTGGGCGCTTCACCTTATTGATGCAGGCAAAGCCTATGTTTGCGATTTGAGCGCAGAGGAAGCGCGGGAGTACCGTGGATCGCTGACGAAGCCCGGCACGAATAGTCCGTATCGAGACCGATCGATTGCTGAAAACCGAGCACTATTTGCGAGCATGAAGGCAGGAGAGTTTGAGGATGGCTCTCGAGTACTCCGTGCCAAGATTGACATGGCTGCCCCAAATATCAATTTGCGTGATCCAACGCTTTACAGGATTCGGCGTGTGAGCCACCACCAGACAGGTGATGACTGGGTAATTTACCCAACCTACGACTTTGCACACGGACAGGAAGATGCCATAGAAGGCATTTCTCACTCCATTTGCACGCTAGAGTTTGAAGATCACAAGCCCTTGTACGATTGGTTTATCGAAAACCTTCCGGTTCCGTCGCGGCCCCGGCAATACGAGTTTGCACGCCTCAACGTTAATTACACGGTTACTAGCAAACGAAAACTCAAGCTTCTGGTCGATTCCGGTGTGGTGAGCGGGTGGGATGATCCGCGCATGCCAACGATTGCGGGGATGCGACGACGTGGCTACACACCTGCGGCACTACGTCATTTTTGTGAAGAGGTGGGTACATCTCGGTCAGACGGTGTTGTCGATGTCGCAATGCTTGAGAGCGCGGTGCGCAACGATCTGAACGTGAATGCGCCGCGGGCAATGGCTGTTCTAAACCCGCTTGCCCTTGAACTTACGAACCTTACAGAGCCTCAGATGTTGATGGTGCCTAACCATCCTGCTGATGAAAGCCAGGGAAAGCGCGAGGTTTCAATAAGCAGTAATCTTTGGATCGACCGTGAAGACTTTCGGCAAGAGGCGAATAAAAAGTTCAAACGACTTGTGCTTGGTAAGCGTGTTCGCCTCCGTGGTGGTTACGTTATTGAGGCCGAACGCTGTGATGTTGATGCTGACGGTGTGGTAACAAAGGTATATGCCTCAATCGTCCCCCAGACCTTGGGAGAGGACCCTGACGACGGCATCAAGGCTAAGGGTGTCATTCACTGGGTCGATGCTGCAACAGGCTGTGCGGCTGAGATACGCAGTTACGATCGTCTGTTCAATGTGGAGGATCCTTCGAGGGCCGACACTATGGAAGACGTGATCAATCCAAGTTCTTTGGTAGTTAGCGAAGCTATTGTTGAGAAATCGCTTCAGGCAGTGACTCCAGAGGCAAGATTCCAATTCGAACGCGAGGGCTATTTTGTGGCAGACCGCCACGATCACTCCCAACAAAGACCCGTGTTTAATAAAGTGATTGGTTTGCGCGATACGTGGGTGAGCAATGACTGAGTTACGACTCACCAATAGCGCCGGGAGTCAAAAGCGCGTCTTTACACCGGTAGATCCCGAGCACATTAGGATGTACGTCTGCGGGCCTACCGTTTACAACTTGGTGCATATAGGCAACGCGCGTCCGGTAGTCGTATTCGACACCTTATTTCGAGTGCTCCGAGCGCTTTATCCCAAAGTGACGTACGCGCGGAATATCACTGACATCGACGATAAAATCATCGTTGCGGCGAGAGAGCGTGGCATCGATATCACAGTGTTGACTGAGGAGTTCACTGAGAAGTTCCGGACAGACATGGCTGCGCTCAATAATTTGCCGCCTTCTATTGAGCCGCAGGCGACAGAGCATGTTGATGCAATGCTGGACCTTGCGCGCCGCCTCATTGAAAAAGGTCATGCGTACGAGTCAGAGGGCCACATCCTGTTCGACGTGACTTCCATGGACGACTACGGTCTTCTGAGTGGTCGTCAGCTGGACGATATGCTTGCGGGCGCTCGGGTTGAAGTGGCGTCCTATAAGCGCCACCCCGGCGATTTCGTCTTGTGGAAGCCCTCGAGTGATGATGAACCCGGCTGGGATAGCGATTATGGACGTGGCCGTCCCGGATGGCACATCGAGTGCTCCGCAATGATTCACCAGCACTTGGGGGATAACATTGATATCCACGGAGGCGGCAGGGATCTTATCTTCCCTCACCACGAGAATGAACGCGCTCAGAGCTGTTGCGGCTACGGAGGCGGCTTCGTTGGTACGTGGATGCATAACGCCTACGTCGATATGGACGGTGAGAAGATGTCCAAGTCACTGGGTAACGTCAAAACCGTCCGTGAGTTGCTTGAGCGATATCCTGGCGAAACTCTGCGATTTGCTTTGTTGAGCGCGCATTACCGGTCGCCGCTGAACTTTTCGCGGGAACTCTTGGACAGTGCACAATCGACGCTCGACAGCTTTTATCTTGCCTTACGTAACGCCGGAGATGTGGCTTCTGCGGGGTCTTCAACAGCGTGCGCGCCGGTCTTCACGGCACTCCTCGATGACTTGAATACTCCGGCGGCCATTGCCGAGTTGCATCAGCTTGCCAAGGCACTTAACAAAGCCAGTGAGTCGGAGAAGCCAGCGGCAAAGGCGGCTCTACTCGCAGGTGGTGCTGTATTGGGAATCCTAGGTGAGTCGCCTGAACAGTGGCTGGCGAGAAACGATGAAGGGGGACTCTCCTCGGACGCTATCGACAAGCTCTTGGTCGAGCGTGCGCAGGCCAAGTCGAATCGCGATTTTGCACGAGCGGATGCTATTAGAGACGAACTCAAAGCTGCAGGCATTATCATTGAGGATGGCGCGTCTGGTGCGACCTGGCGCCGCGGCTAAGCTCGGCCGGCTTCACCTCAGCTGTGGTGCACACGCTCCAAGAACTCGAGGATTGTCTCGTTCACTTCTTGTGGAGCTTCCTCTGCAGTCCAGTGTCCCACCCCGGGTAGTTCTCGGCTGATGAGCAGGTTGTCATAGTTCTTTTTTACATGCTCCACGAATGACGTACTTAGTGGTACAAATTGGCTGACAGGGTCAAATTCTCCCGTAATAAAAAAAGCCGGCTGTTGGATTCTAGCGCCTTCCAAATGAGCTAGTTCGTGCCAATCAAGGTTTTGCGCTCGGTATCGGTTGTAGGGACCCCGTTTGCCGCTGAGTTCGAACTGAGTGACGAGGTAATCGAGGTCTGTTTGTGAAAACCAGTCGGGGAAGGTCTCGAAAAGAGTCATGTCATCAAGTAGCTTGGCGTCGGCGGGCTTGGCACCCGTAAAGCCGCCCTCAGCGTTTTGCCGTTGATGTCGCATTCCTCGAGCATCGATTGCGGTGTAAACCAGAAACAGTGACCTAGCGAGATCAGCCTCGAATTCCTCCTCGGGAGCGCCTTCGTTCAGGAAGTAGAGTTGGTAGAAGAACTGATCCTGATAAATCTCGCGCCAGAGATCGAGCGTGGGAATAGGGGGTCGCGTCAAATGAGGAACCGACAGCGAGCCCGTTGCATACACGCGCTCGGGATAGAGCAGGGCGGCGGTTAGCGCTATGGGACCACCCCAGTCATGACCGATTGTGATGAACGTGTCATAACCTAGGGCGTCAGCGATGCCTACCACATCGGCTGCAAGTTCCTTTAGCGTGTAGGCCTCAATGGCGTGCGGCTTATCCGACTCCCCGTAACCGCGCACGTCATAAGCGACCGCCGTGTATCCTGCGGCTGCGATGGCAGGAATCTGGTGGCGCCAGCTGTACCAGCTTTCTGGCCAGCCATGGCACAGTATGACGAGCGGCCCTTCACCCTGTGTTGCTAAACGGTGCCGCAGACCGTTCGCGGTGACGACCTTGAATTCGACGTCAGGTGACACAGTAGTCTCGTGTACAGTCCGGATCGAGGTTCGATTTAGCCGAGCGCTTTCTCACCTGACTCAACAGTTTGCATGATGAGTGTATTGATTGTCATAGGACCCACACCACCAGGCACTGGCGTATAGGCTGCCGCACGGTCAACAAGGGGGCCTAACTCGATGTCGCCAACCCCGCCGGGGTGGTAGCCTGCATCGACGACGACCGCGCCATCCTTGATCCAGTCCGCGCGAATGAATTCTGGACGACCAACGGCGCCGACAATGACGTCACCCTGACGAATATGCGACTCTAAATCCTGCGTGCGCGAGTGACAGATGGTGACTGTCGCATTCGCTTGCAGCATCATCATCGCCATCGGTTTGCCCAGAATAGGGCTTCTTCCCACGACAACGGCGTGTTTGCCTGAAAGTTCGATCTCATAATGGGCGAGCAGGCGCATAATGCCTTGTGGGGTGGCACAGCCATAGGCTGGCTCGCCCATACTCATGCGACCGAAACCCAAACACGTTACACCGTCCACGTCCTTCTCGAGCGCGATCATGTCAAACGCAGCTCGCTCGTCGATGTGCGAGGGCACAGGGTGTTGCAGCAAAATGCCATGCACGTCTGGATTCGCGTTGAGTTGCTCTATCTCTCGTAACAAATCATTGGTCTTCGTCGACGCAGGCAGCTCGATGGCCAGGGATTCCATGCCGATGCGTTTACACGCATTCGCTTTCATTTTGACGTAGGTGGCTGAAGCAGGGTCGTCACCCACCAAGATAGTCGCCAGAACAGGTGTTCGATTGCCGGTTTTTGCTTTTAGCGCCGCGACCCGTTCCGTCAGGTTGGCCTCGGTTAATTGCGCTACGTGTTTTCCGTCCAGAAGCGTGGCTGGCATAAAAATTCCCCCGATTTGTGTGTCGCAATTCTTCCAGAATTCAAATGTCAGCGAAAGTCGATTTCTGCAATTGACCCGATGGCTCGAAACCCTGTAGACTCGCCGCCCGCGAGGTGATGATCACTTCACGTTTTTCGGGGTGTAGCGCAGTCTGGTAGCGCGCCTGCTTTGGGAGCAGGATGTCGGGGGTTCGAATCCCTCCTCCCCGACCACTTTTTCGGCCACATTGCCACGGTCGAAGGTCTTGGGTAACTGCCCAGTCAGTGGTGGCTGTAGCTCACCAGGTAGAGCACCGGATTGTGGCTCCGGAGGTAGTGGGTTCGAGACCCATCAGCCACCCCATCTTTCGTCGGTACTGATTACGCTGCCACAGTCGAAACAGAATCGTTTTTCGGCACGCTAATCAACTTTTCTGCGCGCTCCTGTGCGACTTTCTCAGGAGAGATACCTCGCGAGTCTGCCTCCGTTAAAACAGACTTAAGCCGGGCGGCGATGGCTGCTACCCCGGCGTCGATATCTACTTGCGTACCGCCGTGTATCCGTTGATAGACGTCTACAACACCACCGGCGTTAATCAAGTAATCGGGACAATATAGAATTCCTGCATCGGCCAGTCGCCTCTCATCCTCTTGGGTCAACAGCTGGTTGTTAGCTGCACCTGCGATGACAGTCGTTTTAAGGGTTGGGATAGACCACTCATTCAGTACTCCGCCAAGTGCACATGGGGCAAAGACGTCGCAGTGGCCAGTGAGCAACTCGTCATTGCTCACAATGCCAATGGAAAGCTCATCGCTGGCAAGACGACAATTATTCTCGTTGATATCGCTGGCAACAACGATGGCGCCGCTATCGACGAGTAATTTTGCGAGTCCGAAGCCCACTTTGCCCAAACCCTGAATATGAACGCGAAGGCCGACCAGATCGGAGCGACAGAACCGGTAGCTGACGGCCTCGCAAATGCTTAAGAACACACCAAGGGCCGTGCTGGGTGAGGGGTCACCGCTGTTAGCTTCACTTTCAAGACCGGCAACATGAGATGTGCTCTCGGCCATAATCGCCATATCGGCCGGTGAGGTACCGGAATCCTCTGCCACAATGTAACGCCCCCCGAGAGACTCAATAGCTGATCCAATT
>CAJXZI010000128.1 GCA_913063005.1 uncultured Halieaceae bacterium
CATTAATACTGGATAACGGCTGACTTGATCGCCGTGTGTGTCGTAGTCACCAATACCCACGAAAAAGATTTGACGACTCATACCCAAGGTTTCGCGAGCAGCGATAAGGTGGGCGATCATTCGCAACATACCGGCGAGTCGACTGCCGTCTTGGAAGCTTGTCTGCGGCGTGGGTGTCTCGCTGAGCGCAGTACGTAATGAAACTCCCAGGTCAATGGACCGCCGCTGAGTTTTGGCGAACTCTGAAGCAAAGAGATGGGACTGCGATTGAGCCAAAAGCGCGTCGTAGGCACGATTTCGATTAACCGACCAAGCATCAGGGTTACCCGGCTGTAACGACCAATAATCATTAACCCCGCTTGGACCCAAAGCATAAGGCGCGCTTAGGCCTCCTGTTTGTAACGTATTCGAGCCGCTAAGCGTAATGTTCATCGACAGGTCTTGATTGTGGTTTGCATCCATCATGATGTCTGCGATGCGGCTCGCCCAGCCCTGTCGCTGCCGAGTTGCCTGCAGGCTCATTACAAAATTTTGTTGGTCGTTGTGCGAGAACAACTGAGGGGGTAGTTCAACGCGATTATTGACGAAGTCAGACTGAAGCGTAGGTTCGATCAACGTGCCAACATTACCGACCAAAGACAGCTTCCCGTTATCAAATAACCGTTTTAAGTCGTTGAGCTCCGGGTGCAGTCCATAATCTGCGGGAAGACTATTCGCAGGATCGAGTGCCAACAAATCTTCACGAGCAGTCGCAAGATTGCGCCGAGCATCCGCATACACGTTGTACTCGCTAGAGGATCTCGGCACGAGCATATTAAATGCATCATTACCGCCGTAGAGGAAGACACACACTAGAGCACGATAATCGTCAGAGCCACTCACTTGCGCGTGCGCCATATTAAATTGCGTGGAGAGCGCTGATATGCTCGAGGAGCCAAGTGCCGCAAGTGCGGATTGCTTTAAGAATGCTCGTCGGCCTAAAGATTTTTTATCTGAGATCTTCATTGCCTTGCTCCTCAACGCTGAACCGCAAACTCAGGAGACATCCATATCAAATAGGTGGCCTCCGCTACTCGGTACAGACGTTCCTGCTCTTGCTCCGCGTTAAACGGCTCGATATGTTCAAGAAGTACGTCCCGCATCTCTCCACTCATCTGCCCCCCCAGCATCAACATATCTAGATGGTCTAGTAGTTCGCCGGCATTGCGAGCAATCTCAATTTCATCGTCAAAGCGCGCAAAAACACAACCCACTCCGGACTCAAAGCTCAGTTCCTCTTCACAGTTCTCACGCAAGAAGTCATACGAATTAAAGATAACCGCCCCACCCCAATTGGAGGCCGCAGTAATGTTTTGCTCGGTCAAGATCTGGAACTCAGGCGCAACCACGTCCTCATTATCAAAGGCGTTTGACGGCGCGTAATCAGGACGATAGAAGTTGAATACCGATGGTGAACCGTAGGTTCGCTGCCCATAATCATAGCCCGGCCAAAAAAACCGAATAGTCTCTGTTTCCGCTGTCCCAGACTCGTTGAGTGGCTGGACTGCCAACACATCAAACGCCCGCATCAACGATGTGAACTTCAACACCGGCTCTTTTAATTTCCCATATTGCTCATCAGTCAGACTGTCCACCCGCCGCGCTTGCGGATCGAGAAGAATAGCTTTGACCACGGCTTCGAGATCGCCTTTCTCACCCCGACCGTTATCGTTAAATACGGCAGTCACGCGCGAGACATAGTCGGGTGAGGGGTTACTGGTTACCAATCGTTGTATGAGTTGTTTACTGACGAAGGGAGCAATATTTGGGTGAGCAAAAATATTATCGAGCGCAGCCTCAAGATCCTGCTCTGCGGTCATTCCGGCAGGAAGCAGCTCATCATTAAGCAAGATCTTGGCATCAGTATCGTGATAGGCCTCAAATGGCTTCATTGGCTCAATGGTATTCGCTTCAATCCATCCCCCCCAATACCAGTAGGGCGCGTTGGCGTACATCCAGCCAGTAAAGACACTCGCAAACCCCTTAATAACGTCCTGGTTATAGGTGGGAATTGGATCTCCTTGTGCGTCAAGCTTCACTGATCCATCGTCATTCAAAGCCACCAACCCAATGGTAAACAGCTGCATTAACTCACGTGCGTAATTTTCATCAGGTCGGATGTTGCGAGCACTATCCGCCTTCTCGTTTCGGATCATACTGAGATACTCACCCATCATCGGATTGAGCGTCACGGCCTGCATGAGATCACGATAGTTTCCAAAGGCATGTTCAGCCATAAGGTCGTGGTAATTGACGATTCCGCGTGCGTCATTGAACAGTGCGTCCGACAAATCGGAAATCACAAAGATTTGACTGAGGGCAAAGGCCACTCGCTGCCTCAGCTGATCCTCGCCGTGCACGAAGGTTTCCCACAGTACATCGCTGACCAGCATGCGCTTTTGCCATTCGACATCGAGATCAGACTTGTCCAAGGGATCTAGATCGGAGTCCCGCATGTGCGCATCAAGACGCCGCAAGGCCTCTGATTGTGGCAGCGATATTTGTGCATCAATCCACGCAGCAAAATCAGCGCCATCCTCGTAAAGTGCTAACAGCGCTTCTTCGGTAGGACCGAACGTCGCCTGAGTGAGAAAACGCGCCACATCCGTCGCAACCGGATCTCCGACTAAGTCTCGCAACTCAGGCGGTTCAGCCGCAGGCGGCGAGGTTTGCGTTCCGCCGGATGAGCTGCCATCACTCCCGGCAGAGCCACTGTTCGCTGAAGGAAACGACGGGGTACCGGAGCCACCGCCCCCGCAGGCTGCCAGCGACGCTATGGCAAACGCAACAACAACATTCTTTAACTTCACCATGACTCCCCCTCACGGGCTACAGCGTCCAAGCCTAACGTTATCGTCTGGGATCACAAGTCATAAGCGCCATTTTGATCCCCTCAAAAGCCAGCAAACACGTATCCTGCAAAAAATATTCCGCAAAATTGAGCAGCAAAAAAGTTCAGCAAAAAGGTCCAGCAAAAATAGTCCAGCAAACGAACAACTTAGACTCACCCAGCGGGTCGTAAATGTGGGCCGACTCGATCATTCTTATTGCGTGACGCAAGCCTTGGATATCTGAATGCCACGCCGAACTTACGAGCGCGACGGACAAACAATTGAGTCAGTGGACGACGTGGACGAGCTTGTCACCGATAAACGAGAAGGGTGGCGCGCGAACGCAGCAAAAGCACGACGGCGCCAACGGCGTTACAAAAAGCGGCTAACCAACGAAATTCTTCACAGTGATTACCTAGGGCAATCCGCAGGAGAAGATTAGTCGCAACGCCTCAGTAGTAACGCGCTACCGCTCCCAGCAGCTCCGCTTGCCGCGACGACAGCGAGTTCCCCGTCGGATCGATACAACTCGTCAATCGCAGTGCCCACCATAATGGCCCCAGTTGCACCCATGGGGTGTCCCAAAGCAATGCAGCCTCCATTGACGTTCACTTTATCAAGCGAAAGGTCGAGCTCACGCGTCAATTTCACAATGGTTGCAGCAAAGGCTTCGTGAATCTCAAATACATCTACATCAGCCGCCGAGAGGCCGTTGCGACGCATGATCTCAGCAGTCGCTGCGACACACCCACTGACAACCTCAAGAGGTTCAGCACCGCATGTGACCGAATCAATGATCTCTACTTTGGGTAAAACTGAAAGTCGATCTTGCATGCGCTCGTCACCGACCAACAGAACGCCCGCAGCGTCGCACATGGCAGGAGAATTTGCTGCAGTGTGAACATGGGAGATAGCTTCTAGACCCTTGAATGTGTCGAGTTGAACTTCATCAGATCCTGCAGCACCGAGCTCTGCAAAAGCCGATGGCATACCCGCCAAACGCTCGCGAGTGAGCGACGCACGGATGCACTCATCCTCAGTGATCTCACCATGAGAGGTGTCAATCGAGACGATCGATGAGAACCGTTTCTCACGCTGAGCTACCAACGCACGTTGATGGCTTAAAAAAGCAACCTCATCGCAATCTTCGCGGGTGGCACCGACACGAGTGGCAATAAGGTCAGCACCGGCGCCCATCAACAACACATGATGTTCAACGCCAAAGTTATGATCGGCAAATACGCGTGCGCCATCGGCAAGTAGAGGCACACGTGACATCATCTCGACACCTCCGGCTATTAATGCGGAGGACTGACCGACATTAACTTTCAAAGCAGCCAGCGCGACAGCGTCAATACTCGACGAACAAAAGCGGTTAACCGTCAGCCCTGCAATGCTGGAGGGCCAGCCCGCTAAAAGTGCAGACGTTTTTGCAACATTTGCTGCCTGCTCACCATATTGTGTCACGCAGCCGAGGATGACTTCAGACACCAGCCTTGGGTCGAGGCCGGTACGCTCAGCAAGTGAATGATGAAGCTGAGCAAGAAGTGCCGTGGGTGTTAGCTCATGGAGGCCACCCGAGGCTTTGGCTTTTGTGCGGGGGCTGCGGATTGCGTCATAGATGAACGCTCTTTTCACCGCCCGACGCCTACGACCAAACTCGCACAGGTTGTTGTGCTTCCACCCATATTAAAAGTGATGAGATTCTCGGCACCTTTTATTTGATATTCACCCGCCTTCCTAGAAACCTGCTTAGCGCAATCAAGTGCCATGCGAACACCGGTTGCTCCCACTGGGTGTCCAAGCCCAATCAACCCACCGCTCGGGTTTATGGGGAAATCACCATCAAGCGCGATGCGCCCTTCCTCGATTGCCTTCCAGCTTTCACCTGGCGAGGTTAAGCCCGAGTGATCGATCGCCATATACTCGGTGACAGTGAAACAATCATGAGTTTCCAGACCGTCAACAGCTGTAATAGACCTCATACCGGCACGATCGAGCGCATCGCTCATCGTCTTTGCAGCATGCGGAAATATGATCCCACTGCCTCGTGAGCTCTCAAGCTTGGTATCCAATGAGATTGGAGCAGAGCGATGCCCCCAACCTTTAATGCGAGGAATATCCGATAGTTTTAGACCCTGTTTCTCAGCATGGGCTCTCGCCACATCCTCGTTGGCCAAAATGATGCAGGCTGCGCCGTCTGTTATTTGCCCGCAGTCGAGCTTACGCACGCGCCCTTCAATAACAGGGTTGAGCATTTCATCGGAGCCAAAACTACCCTCGGCGAATTGCCACCCGCGGGTTTGTGCGTTGGGGTTTAACTTCGCGTTGGCAAAATTGATCTCGGCTATTCGGGTAAGGTGCTCATCGCGAATACCGTGCCGCATATCGTATTCACGCGTTATCAGGTCAAACATGAAAGGCCAAGGAAAATCGCAGGTCTGTGCTTCGTGACCTTTCCAAGTTGCTGCGCCCAGATACTCGGCACCCGTCTTGCCATCAACGTTACGCATGAGCTCGAGGCCCAGTACACATGCGGTATTGTAATGCCCAGCTTCGATATCACGCATGGCACCCAAAATAGCCATCGAACCCGAAGCGCACGCCGCTTCATGACGCGATGTGGGAAGCATGGCAAGCTCGGGGTAAACCTGTCCGAAGAAACCACCGATCAAGCCCTGCCCTGCGAATAGGTCCGCCACAAAATTTCCGACATGACCTACTTCGATTTGGGCAGGCTCTATCGCCGCATCCGCTACCGCATCGCGAAGCACCTCGTCGAACATGTTGTAGACCTCGAGGTCCTCGCGGGCCCAGTTGCGAGAAAAGTCAGTTTGGCTACCACCGAGTATATAAACGCCCGCACTCATTTTTATGTCCTTGGGTTCCGCCTTTTCACGCCACTTTACCCACAGACCGAGTCCGATGCGAATTTAATGAAGCGGTTAGAACTCGAGGCAGATCTTCCCAAAGTGCTGACCCGTCTCCTGGTAGCGGAATGCGTCAGCCAGCCCCTCTAGAGGGAAAATTTTATCCACAATTGGCTTCATTCCGCTGGCGTCTATCGCGCGAACCATATCCTCCTGCTGTGCACGTGTTCCCACGGTAATACCCGTAATGCGAAGCTGTGATGCAAAGATTGCCGCAACGGGTACTTCGCCAGTGAAGCCTGCAACCACTCCAATGAGTGCAATGTGCCCCCCCATTCGCGTGGCCATGATTGACTGCGTGAGCGTCCCTGCACC
>CAJXZI010000129.1 GCA_913063005.1 uncultured Halieaceae bacterium
CAACGCGTGTCAGGCGAATCATCCATTAATCAATCTCTCCAATAGGTCGCCAGCTGCGGCCTGCTCTGCCTTTTTCCGACTAGATGCTCGGCCAAAGCTTACAAGATCACCAACCTCAGTATGACAAGAGACTTCAAATTCTTGATTGTGATCCTCTCCCGATACTGACACGACGCTATACGTGGGCAAGGCATGCCCCTTACCTTGCAGCCACTCTTGTAGCCGCGTTTTCGCATCGCGAGTTGAGGTAGTGTCAAGACCTGCCACATCATCATAAAACCAAGTAGAGACAATCGCACTTGCGCTCCCAAACTCGGTATCCATCAAAATCGCGCCGGCGATGGCTTCGACGGCGTCTGCAAGGATACTGTCTCGGTGTCGACCGCCACTTTTGCGCTCTCCCGCACCCAGTTGGAGTAACGGGCCCAAATCAAATCGTTTAGCAATAACTGCCAAACCGTCACGAGAGACCAGCTTGGAGCGCAGTCGGCTTAAGCTACCCTCGTCCAACTCAGGATGAGCCGAGAACAGCAATTTCGCGACTACCGCATTCACCAGGCCATCACCAATAAACTCCAGTCGCTCATTATTGGTCGCACCAAAGCTCCTGTGCGTCAACGCTTGAACCAGCAACTCTCGATCGTCGAATTGGTAACCAATACTTCGCTCTAGATTCGCCAACTTTGGCTTTAAGGTGAGGGTTGCCAAGAACTCGTCTCCAATACGGATCAGGGGGACGCAAGGGTCTCGTCAAATGTCCAAACCCCCACAATATCGCCCAAAATCGGGAAACGCACTTCATACTGAAGTATCAGTTTCAGTTCCGAGCGGCTTCGCTCGACTCGAACACGGTTAGCGTCTACTTGGTCAATCGTGTTAACGGACCAAGCCGCATTGAGCTTTTGTTTGATTCGGGCTGTGCTGTCATTCGACGGATCATACTCGCTAATGATTGTCTCGAGCACTGACAAAGCGGTTCGGTGTTCTAGGTAGATGGGGGTAAGACGCAGCAATATGGTCAAGACCAACCAACCGGAAAGCAGATAACTCAGCAACTGTATGGTGGAAGACCCGACTTGTCTCTGACGCGAGGGAAACCATCGCGGAGTCAATGTAATCTACCCGCTCTATCGAAGCTGGGTACACTAAAGACAGACTCCCAATGCATCCATATAGCAACCGCCTGTCCGACAATATCACGCTCGGGCACCTGTCCCCAGACACGGCTATCACTACTATTGTCGCGGTTATCACCCATCATGAAGTAGTGTCCTGGCCTGACAACGACACTGAAATCTCGTATCGGTCGAGAGCGATCGACCTGAACAAGATGTGACTTATCATCTCTTGGCCGCTCAATGCCTACTTGCAATCTACGAGAGCCCGGAATTTCTGCTAGCCACTCCCTCGGCACAGGCTTTCCATTGACGGTTAACTGCTTGTTTCGGTACTGAACCCGATCACCTGGAATACCGATTACGCGCTTGATGTAATACGTCGTGTTGGCATGTGGTGGATAGAAAACCATGACGTCACCGCGCTCAGGACTCGCGACATCCCAAACTTTGGTTCGCGTGACCGGCAACCGCAAACCATAATTGAATTTATTGACCAAAATGTAATCGCCAACCTGTAGCGTAGGCACCATTGATGACGAGGGGATCTGAAAGGGCTCGTACAAAAAAGAGCGGAGTACCAGAACAAACGCTAGTACCGGAAAAAACGACTTTGCGTACTCCACAACCACCGGCTCGCTGGCATCGCGAGTTGCGGCCTCAATGAAGCGCTTTGCATCCGCCGAATCTCGATCATCCCACCGCGGAAATTGAGTCTGCAGCGCTGCTAATCTATCTGCTCGTGGCCGCGCCAGGAAAACGCTATCGAGGAGCCAGATGATGCCACTCACACCAACAATGATGGTAAGTATCAGTGGTAAATCGATATTCAAATGCGGCACCCTCTTCGTATGGTTTCTAGTCTACCTGAAGCACGGCAAGGAAAGCAGTCTGCGGAATCTCAACATTACCCACCTGCTTCATACGTTTTTTCCCCGCTTTTTGCTTCTCGAGAAGCTTTTTCTTGCGAGTCACGTCACCACCGTAGCATTTTGCGGTAACGTTTTTACGCAGTGCTTTAACCGTCTGGCGAGCTACGATCTTACCGCCAACCGCCGCCTGAATCGCCACATCGAACATCTGGCGTGGAATCAGCTCTTTCATCTTCTCAGTCAGCACGCGGCCACGGCTTTGAATATGGTCGCGGTGTACGATCACTGACAGCGCATCAACTCGATCGCCATTGATGAGCACATCAAGTTTAGAGAGGGGCGCCGTTTCAAACCGGTCAAAGCCATAATCAAGAGACGCGTACCCACGACTCGCAGACTTCAGTCGATCGAAGAAATCAAGTACCACCTCAGCCATGGGAATGTCGTAAATCACCTGCACTTGCTGCCCTAGGAATTGAAGGTCAACCTGGCTACCACGCTTTTCAACGCACAGCGTGATGACTGCACCTAGGTAGTCTTGAGGCGTTAAAATCGTGCAACGCGCGATCGGCTCTCCCATGCTCTCGACATCACCCAGCTCTGGCAGCTTGGATGGATTATCGACATTCACTAGATCACCCGATTTCTTGACCACCTCGTAAATAACGGTCGGGGCGGTGGTAATAAGGTCTAACCCGTATTCGCGCTCAAGTCGCTCCTGAATGATCTCCATGTGGAGCATACCAAGGAAGCCACAGCGAAACCCAAACCCAAGCGCATCCGACGTTTCCGGCTCATAGAAAAGCGACGCATCGTTCAGTGTGAGTTTGCCCAGCGCATCACGAAAGTCCTCGTAGTCATCCGCATTGATCGTGAAAATACCGGCATAAACCTGTGGCTTAACTTCCTTAAACCCTGGAAGCGCATCAGTATCCGCCGCATTCGCCGCGATCAAAGTATCGCCCACCGGCGCACCCTTGATGTCCTTGATACCGGCTACGATGAAGCCCACCTCTCCGGCCTGAAGCTGGTCGGTCACCGTTCGTCGCGGGGTAAACACACCGACCATGTCTGCTTGGTGCAGCTTCCCCGTCGACCTGACCATAAACTTGTCACGCTTGTTAAGCCTGCCCTGCTTTACCCGAACCAGTGAAACAACGCCAAGGTAGTTATCAAACCAAGAGTCGATAATCAGCGCTTGCAGCGGCTTACCCCGATCGCCCTCTGGCGCGGGTATATGTTCGACCAAGTATTCAAGGGCGTCTTCGATGCCCATACCCGTCTTTGCACTGACCGGGACCGCCTCGCTAGCCTCAATACCGATGATCTCCTCGATTTCGTTTTGTACACGCTCAGGCTCGGCCTGAGGGAGGTCCATTTTATTAAGGATGGGAAGCACCTCGAGGCCCTGCTCAATCGCGGTGTAGCAATTTGCTACCGACTGAGCCTCGACTCCCTGTCCCGCATCGACGACTAGAAGTGCACCCTCACAGGCCGCTAACGAGCGAGATACCTCATAGGAGAAATCGACGTGTCCCGGGGTATCAATAAAATTCAGTTGATAAACTTCTCCGGACCGTGCCGTGTAGTTGAGGGTAACGCTTTGCGCCTTGATCGTGATGCCGCGCTCGCGCTCAAGGTCCATCGAATCAAGAACCTGCGCCTCCATCTCACGCTCAGATAAACCACCGCAGTGCTGAATGAATCGGTCAGCTAGCGTCGACTTCCCGTGATCAATGTGAGCGATGATGGAAAAATTTCGAATGTGACTCAGTTCGGTCACGACAACTCCCTTTAAATTAGCGGGGACGGATGTCAGCCCCGAGCCGGCGCAGTTTAGCGCAGGCTCGAGTGCTATGCCCACTTACGCCTCAGTCATTTTCCGGTACTTTGATACCAATGAATAAGGGCGCACCCTGGCGAATTAGTCGGACGGAAATCGAGTCACCTGATTCAACGTCTTCCAATGCCTTTTCCATATCGCTCAGCCGACCGATAGCACTCCGACCAAAGCGGGTAATAACGTCGCCACCTCTCACGCCGGCTTCAAATGCGGGAGAGTCCCGATCAACCTCCATGACGACAACACCGCCACGCAGATCTGCTTCAGTCTCCTCATCACGAGTAAGCTCCCTAACAGCCATCCCCAGCGCACGAACCACACCGGGTTCTGCGATACTTGCGACAACGCTGGGCGTCTGGCCGGCCTCTAACGCCCCAATCTCTACGTCTATGATTTCCTCATCGCCATCGCGTATGAGCATCATTGATACGGTTGAACCGGGTGACATTAACCCGATGACGTGTGGTAAGTCAGCTGACACTTCTATCGACTCACCGTCGACCTCGACGATAATGTCACCCGATTGAATGTCAGCCCGCTCTGCCGGCGAGCCTTCTCCCACCTGTGCCACTAACGCGCCCCGAGGACGATCCAGACCGAATGACTCTGCCAAGGTGCGATCAACGTTTTGAATACTGACACCTAACCAGCCTCGAACCACCTCGCCGTTTTCACGAAGCTGTTCAATGATGTTACGCACGACCTTCGATGGGATGGCGAAGCTCAACCCAATTGATCCCCCGGAACGTGTGAAGATTTGGGAGTTAACGCCCACAACCTCACCGTCTAAATTGAAAAGCGGGCCGCCAGAATTACCCGGGTTAATCGCCACGTCAGTTTGAATAAAGGGCACATAGTTTTCACCACGTTCAGTGGGAAGACTGCGCCCCTTGGCACTGACAATCCCTGCCGTAACGGAGTAGTCCAACCCAAATGGCGAACCTATCGCCAAAACCCATTGCCCAACCTTGAGATCGGTTGACTTGCCCAGCTTCAGGTACGGTAGGTCTTCCGCCTCGACTCGCAATAACGCTAAGTCCGATCGTTGATCTGTGCCAATGACCTCTGCATCGTACTCGCGTCGATCAGATAACCGCACGATAACGCGATCCGCGCCATCGACGACATGATGATTAGTGACGATATAACCATCCTCGGAGATTATGAAACCAGAGCCAGACCCCCCTCGCGGTGTGGGTGGGTTTCTGTACTGAAAAAGCCGCTTAAGTGCGTCGGGTAGTTGATCCAACTCCTCGAGCTGCTCCATACGGTTTGAGCTATCAGGGGCACGCATTCTCACCTCTGCCATAACTTTCACAACAGCGGGAGAAGACTCCTCTACGATCTCGGTGAAGTCGGGAAGCGACGCCGCTGCCACAGGACTCATAACCAGAACCACAAAACACAAGAATGCTCTCAACAACATATGAAAACTCCAAGAAGATAAATTAATACGTCAACGGGGCACAGGCTACTGCGCGGGCTCCACCAGGGTGACGGGGTCGCTATTGGGCTCCAGCAGTCTCTCCAATGAAGGTTCGGTAGTACCGAGCTTCCCGCGAGCATCGAGCCAACGAAGAGTGAAAAAACCCGCCATCAACCCCAAGAAAAACGCGACAGCCACCTGAAGGTCACTTTTTTCAGCTTGCGACAGTGCAAACAAAGCGCCCAGGCCCAAAGGTCCTCCGTACAGCAATAACGCGCCCCGGGTTAATGTGGATCCTCGAATCGCGATTTCAACCCTGTCATCAATTGAACAAGCAGAGGCTTTTAGCTGCTCAGAGTCTCGCGCCCTGACAAGCCCCTTATCACTCGTAAGAACACCTGCAAGTGTCCGATGACCGCAACCCGAACGGGCCGCGCAGGACCCACAAGCCGAACTTCTGATTGTTTCCACCCAGACGCCGGTCTTTTCGATAGCAACGACTCTCCCTGCCTCGATGATATCCACGCTCAGCGCTGCCCTGCCGTCAACTTAACCGCATCGGCGATCACGCGCGCAGCTGCGAGTGGCACCTCTCCAATCACGGTAACGAGGATGTTGTTGCCCGACACAAGACTGCCGCGGGTATAGGTGAGTGTCGCCCCACGACGAACTGCCCCCTCGCCTGGCTTTACTTCGTCGGGAAGAGGTTCAAAAATAACTGTGGCAGCCGCGATGCCATCGGAGACAAACAACGCCCGGCCTTCGTAGCCGCGAGCGAGACTGGCACGGTAACCTCGAGGCAGCCCGGGCACTTTTACAAAGCGTTGGC
>CAJXZI010000130.1 GCA_913063005.1 uncultured Halieaceae bacterium
CGTACACATACCCACACCCACTCACACACCCATTCCCACACCCGTTCACGCACCCATTCACACACCCACTTACAAGCCCACTGACACTCCCACTCACAAACTCGTTTATAAACGCATAGCAGCTCGTCCACGCCGAACCCGGCCAGCGCTTGGTAACCTGTTGGTGGTGAGCATCCCCGCTTAAGTAAATATAAATTGATACGGCGAGCCTTGAGGTTTGAGAACAGGCCTCATTGCCCCAAGCCGTAAAGAAGCCGTAAGAATTTCACGCGCCATGGGTAAGACCTTCTATCGATACCCCAAGCCGCCACGACCGTCCAATCTTCGGTGGCTGCCCAATCGTTCGCGGCGTTTTAAGTAGCGCGTTTTTAGCAGCGCATTGACTTGCGCCTGAGGTTTGGACCGATTCTCACTTTCATGTCCGACCCAAAAAAAACGCCACTTGTCGTGGCGTCTTTCTGGAGCGTGTCTTTATCTTGAAAGCTGTTGCCTACAGGTCATACCCGCGCTCATCGTGGAGCACAAGGTCCAAACCTTCAGTCTCTTCATCATCATCAACACGAAGGCCAACCAGACCATCAACCACTTTAAGTAGAATCCAGCTTCCTACAAGCGCAAAGGCAAAGGTCACCACAACACCAAAGACTTGGATGTACAACTGGCCGCCAATGGAGGACACGCCCTCAGAGAAGCCATTTCCGCTAAAAATACCAATCGAAGGTGATGCGAACACCGCTATCAAAATCGTACCCAAGATGCCGCCTACACCGTGGACCGGGAATACGTCGAGGCTGTCATCGATCTTGAGTGTATTTTTAAGCGTGATTGTTGCGAAATAACAAACAACGCCGGCCGACAAGCCAATGACAACGGCCGCCGCAGGGCCTACCGAGCCCGACGCCGGTGTAATCGTGCCCAAGCCAGCTACCATACCGGTAACAATCCCGAGAACAGAGGGCTTACCGTGGCGGAGCCATTCCATCGCCATCCAGGCCAACGAGCCGCAGGCAGCAGAAAGATGCGTTACCAACATAGCCATCGCTGCACTGTTGTCCGCGGCAAGTGCTGAGCCTGCGTTAAAGCCGAACCAGCCTACCCACAACATGCCCGCACCCGTCACTGTCATAGTGAGATTGTGGGGCGGCATTGCCGTCTGACCAAAACCACGTCGTGGTCCCATCATCATGGCAGCAACAAGCGCTGCAACACCTGCAGTCACGTGAACCACGGTACCGCCGGCAAAATCCTGTAAGCCCATGTTGCCGAGCCAACCACCGCCCCACACCCAGTGGCAGACTGGCGCGTACACCAAGAGCATCCAAGCGGCGCTGAATAGCAACATGGCCGAAAACTTCATACGCTCCGCAAAGCCGCCGACGATAAGCGCAGGAGTGATAACAGCAAAGGTCATTTGGAACATGACAAACAGCGTCTCAGGAATGCCATTTCGCATAGAGTCCATCGAGACATTGGCAAGGAAAAGGTTGCCCATATCACCTAGATAGGCACCCGGCTCGACGCCATCGGTGCCAAATGCGATCGAATATCCGGCGACAAACCAAAGAAGGGACATCAAGCCGGTAATGGCGAAACACTGCATCAAAACCGACAGCACGTTCTTTGCGCGAACAAGGCCCGCGTAAAACAGAGACAGTCCAGGAATCGTCATGAACAAAACGAGGGCCGTAGCCGTTAACATCCAAGCTGTGTGGCCTGTATCTGCTGCCAAGGTCGGCTGCGAAAGAGCGAGCAGCGATAGTGGAGATAGGGTCATGGCTTTTTTATTGAGCTGGGTCACAAACAGGGTCTCCTTTCTAGCTAGCGCGGGATGATGTCACATCACGATGCGCGACGCGACCGCCTCGTCCTAGGGAACGCCCACTTCGACAGAGATTTTTACCAGGGTTTTTATCCCGCCCTGATGGGTTTATGCTCCTTCGCTCAGACGTTCAAATCGATAACCTGATTTCAGTTCGACCTACCCATGAGATTTACGCATGAGATTTTTTAGACTCTCTTCTCTTAGGCTCCCTAGTGTTAGGCACACTACCCTTAGGCTCTCTGCTCTTAGGCTCTCTAGTCTGCTCATTGCTCTGGCTGGCATCGCCTTTGGACAACTCGCAGTCGCCGCACCCAAGTCCGTCATTTTGATTATCGGCGACGGATTTGATGACGTTCACGTCACCATGGGGCGCAACTATTTATCGGGTCAGGGCGGCACCTTAACGCTGGACACCATGCCCTTTCGGGCCGCGGTCCAAGTCGAAACCGTGGATGAAAACGGCAATCCAATCTATGTCGCTGATTCAGCCAACACCGCAACCACACTGGCCACCGGATCGGTGACGCGCATTGGTCGTGTCGGCAAAGACCGCGATGATGAGTCGGTCACTACTGTACTAGAGGCTGCAGCCTCAGCCGGCTACAAAACCGGCATAGTCAGTACGGCCTCGGTCACCGATGCGACACCCGCGTCCTTCGCTGCACACGTTGGAGTGAGGGCATGCGAGAATCCCGTGACCATTCGTGGTGGTGAGAAATATGGCGTCACCTTCCCAGGTTGTCCCGCCGACCTCGTGGAAAACGGCGGCGCCGGTTCGATCGCAGAGCAACTAGCGACGGCCAATGTCGATGTTATTTTGGGCGGTGGCATGGAGCATTTCGCCGCACAGTTTGAGAGTAACCCCACCGCCCTCGACAAGGCCACCGCATCTGGCGCTACCGTGCTTACGTCTGCCACTCAGCTCAATGCAAGTTACAATGGTCGCGTCATAGGTCTCTTCTCCGACGATACTATGCCGGTGCAATGGCAGGGCTCAGACGGCAGGTCTGCTGAAGATATCGAGCGCAGCTGGCTCAATCTGGCGCATGAAATGATTGGCTCGATTACGCCACCCGAGACGATTTCCTGCGTTGACAACCCCTCTTTTGAGGCAATGCCGTCGTTAGAGGCGATGACACGTTTTGCCATCGATCATCTGGAACGGGAAAACGAGAAGGGATTTTTCCTCACTATCGAATCTGCATCGATCGACAAGAAAAGCCATGTTCGAGACCCATGCGGCTCAATTGGTGAAATAGCACAACTGGAACAAGCACTGAACGCGGCGCTCGAATACGCAGCCGCCAACCCCGAGACCCTTATCCTTGTAACCGCAGATCACGCTCAGGCTGCTCAGATCGTGCCAGATCCAACGCTGTACACGGGCCTCCCCATCCCGGTTTTCAGTCCTGGAAAGGTTGCTCGTATCGAGACCCCTGAGGGTTCGATCATGCGCATTAACTACGCCACTAATAACATCCAATCAGAAGAGCATACGGGCGCCAACGTGCCGCTGTTTGCTAACACTGAGGGTAATAAAGTGCTGACCCCCTTCATGCGTCAGCGCGAAATTTATCAAGCAATGATGCAATACCTGGAGTTGTAACCATGACCTTAAGAACCATCGACGGAAAAGAAGTCTCAAAAATCTGCCTCGGAACCATGACTTGGGGTCAGCAAAACAGTGAAGCTGAGGCGCATGAGCAAATTTCTTATGCCCTCGATCGTGGCATCAACATGATCGACGCAGCGGAAATGTATCCCGTTCCACCGCGCGCTGAGACACAGGGACGCACCGAGGAATACATTGGCACCTGGTTTAAAAAAACCGGATTGCGCGATAAATACATTCTCGCCACGAAAGCGGCTGGACCCAACCCTGAGTTCCATTATCTGAGAGGCGGACCTCGCTTTACGCGAGATCAGCTCATCGAAGCAGTCGACGGTTCACTCCGGCGGCTTCAGACGGAGTGCATCGATCTGTACCAGCTCCATTGGCCCGATCGCTACACAAACTTCTTTGGACAACGCGGTTACTTGCACCGCGAGCAGCCAGAGACGCCGATTGAAGAGACGCTGCGTGCACTTCAGGAGCTCGTTGCAGCAGGAAAAGTCAAAACAATCGGTCTATCGAACGAAACACCGTGGGGAACAATGAAGTTCCTAGAACTCGCTGATCGCGAAGGCTTGCCCCGTGTCGAAAGCATCCAAAACCCCTACGGACTGCTCAACCGAACCTATGAAATCGCAATGGCCGAAGTATCTCATCGTGAGGATGTGGGGCTTCTCGCCTACTCACCGCTCGGCATGGGGCTGTTAACCGGCAAGTATCGCCACGGCGCCAAGCCCGAGGGGTCCCGTATGGCCGTGTTCGAACGTTTCACACGCTATGACGGCGCGGAAACTCTCGAGGCGACAGAGCAATACTTGCAGCTAGCCGACGAGCACGGTTTGAACCCAACGCACATGGCGCTGGCTTTCGTGAATACGCGCCCCTTCGTACTGTCTAATATTATCGGTGCGACCAGCATGGAACAGCTGAAGATGAATATCGACAGTCTCGACGTCACGCTGAGTAAAGACGTACTAAAGGGTATTGAGGCGATACAGCAGCGCATTCCCAATCCTGCGCCTTAGACACTCTTATCGATCTGGGGTGCTGCTGGTATTGGGCATCTCGGATCCACCTTGGGCATTGAACGCCCCAAAGCGCCCGTCGAGTGACTCTTGTGCCTGCTTCGTACGCTTCGATCGACTTGATAAGTTGTTCTTTCGTGTATCGCGTCTTCATTTTTAGATCTCCATTCCCGCAGGGTAGTTGGAAATCTGGACTTCCCCCCGTTGGCTTAACACTCACGGGCCTCAATTTGAGGTCACCTCCCACCTCTAGGGTGCTCAGATTCACGGGCACAAGGGGCGCGTGTCTGAGTACTACCGCCCCTCTTTGTGAGTCAAACGCTTCCCGTTTGCTTCTTGTATCAGGCAGTAACGGATGGGTTTCGCACGTCGGGGTCTGAGGGCAAAACCATGTCAAACGGCACATTCATTGACTAACCGCTGACGTGTTACGAGCCGGAGCGTCTGGGCGCCAACAACGGACCGCATAGTACTTAAGAATAGGCACTTAAGAATAGACACTGAAGAATAGGCACTGACAAACAGCGCTGAAGAATCCCGCGGTTTTGTGCCGCAAGTCTTGTCCGCGAAGCCCTTCGCAGCTCGCGCACCAGCGACCGTTAAAACCCGACTTTATAGCGAACCCTTCCAGCGCCTGACTCCAGCTCGCTTACATATTGACCCAACTATTGCGTGCACGAACTCTGAACTGTGTTTCGCGCCATCTGAGTACCACGCTGTCAGGGAGTATTTCGATTACCGTAAATGCACCCGCCCGCTGACGGACCTTCAAGACCTTGCCGTTTAAAGTAACCGAGGAGTTACCCAGAGGGTCATAGCGATGCTCGCTGTAAATCAGTGACGGAATGTCGTCTTTAATCTGCTGCGAAAGCGTCTCGAGTAACGGCTCCGAACTTTCAACTAATGGCTTTACTCCCATCTCTTCCTGAGCTGCGGCCAATATGTCTGCAAAGTCGGTTGGGGACGTATCAACTGGTGTACCAGATGCGGAAGCAGCTGCATTATCTCGTAGGGCCTCACCTACCCGTTCCGCGAGGCCGCTAGTATTAGGACTGCCCGGTAGATTGCTGGCGGGCCTACCAGCGCTACTCCGCCCTGACAGCCCAGCCACAGCCTCTACCCTACTCGCGGACTCAGATGTGTCAGGGGCACCGCTTTGAATCGCTTCTTCGTTAAGCGCCTGATAGATCGCCCGAAGGTCGTCTGCATTGGTTGCAGGTCTCGTTGATGGCCTCATTGATGATTTGGTTGAAGGCCTCGTTGATGCCCTTGCAGATGGTCCAGTGACCTGCGCTCTCTCGGGAGTACTCAGGGGTGCAGATTTCGTAACCGCTGCACGGTCACCCTCCTCCTGAGTGAGTGTTGGTGTGTGCGTGGTTCAGAGCACTGCTGCATCCAAAAATAATGATGAAAAAAAGAACAACGAAGAAAATACAAAAAAAAAACGAAGAAACAATCTGGGTCGTCAAAAGCATCGGAGGGCACACCTGTAGATCAACAGCAAGCATTGCGAATGGGTCCAGTCGAAGGAGGAAGGACAGGACTGAGCAGATGTTCGAGTAACGCGAGCCATAATGGAAATTTGGAATGACTGGATCGCCGAAGATAACGAA
>CAJXZI010000131.1 GCA_913063005.1 uncultured Halieaceae bacterium
CACCTGGAGGCCTGCAGTACATGAACCTGGAGCCCAATTTCAAATTTTTCTTCAAATATGTTAAAACTATCCATAAAGTAGCAACTTTTGTTAAAAAAGTTAAGCTCTAACTTTAAAGGTAAACATTTTTAGTTTTTACCTATCCGAGATGCGATTCCAGGGCTGGAGCTACATGTCCTTGGACTCGATGCGAGTGACGAACTTGTCACTGATCTCGCCGCACGCAATGACGTATTACTCCATCGCGATAGTAACGATTTAAGAATCACAGAGCTGGGTATTCGCGCAATGGTTGAGCCACTGTTAAACGAGCGACATGTAGAAGCAAAATTAATTAATGCGATGAATAGAGGGATTCCAATAGCAACGACGCGTGAGGCGATATCTAATGCGAGATTGGAGTTGGGGGACAGTGTGTCGGTTGCCGACAGCCCCGTACATATGGTGCTGAATTTACGACGGATTTTATCTGAGGCGACGCTTTGGCAAGCGCTAAGCGACCGATCCTTAAAAATGGGCTCAGCATTACTGGCGTATCATGAAGTGGCACATGCTATGAGACGTTATCTAATGAGCGATCTTGCTTATAAAGGCGATCGAAAGTAAGGCGGTTTACCATGGGTGAATTTAAGCGAGTGGGGTTATTGGGTAGGCGCGAGCACCCGGGAGTTTCTCAAGTAGTTGCTCACCTTCTGGATTTGTTAGACAGCCGTGGCATCGACGTTGTCCTTGAGGACCGACTAGCGACGCTCGCTCACTTTGAAACACGTGCGATGCAACCCAGAGACGCTATTGGCGCCAACGTCGATCTGGCGATTGTGATCGGTGGTGATGGTAGCTTGCTAAGTGCTGCTCGGACGCTGGTGCGACACGACTGTCCTGTTATCGGTGTGAACCGCGGTCGTCTCGGCTTTTTAACCGATGTGAGTCCCGATGAGGAATTGACGGTCCATGTCAGCAGTGTCCTAGACGGCGACTACAGAACCGACAGGCGTTTTCTTCTCGACGTAGAGGTATCGAGTGGCGGTGAGATCACGGGACGCGCTGAGGCGCTGAATGATGTTGTTGTGAACTCGGGTACATCGGCGCAAATGATTGAGTTTCAGCTTCAGGTGGACGATGATTTTGTTTATCGGATGAATGCTGACGGCTTAATCATTGCCACACCGACCGGCTCGACTGCTTACTCGATGTCGGCGGGAGGTCCCATCATGAACCCTCGGCTGGATGCTGTCGCATTGGTGCCGATGTTTCCTCACTCATTAAATAGCCGTCCTATGGTGGTCCACGGTGACAGTGTTATTCAGATAGATACGCTTGAGCGAAACAAAAATAATCCACTGGTTACGTGTGATGGTCAAGTTTCATTGACCTTAGAGCCAGGTGACTCTGTTGTTGTAAGGAAAAAACCGAGAGCGCTTCGATTGCTACACCCGCCTGGTTACAGCTTTTACGCGAGTTGTCGGGACAAACTAAGATGGTCTGATGCACTCACATCCTGACCCTACTGTTCATTGGCAACAGGTTCCCGTAACCGTTTTTGTGCTTGCGGTCGCCGTCTTGGTTTTTTTGCTCATGGAAGTGTTGGGCGATTCTATCGTTTTAGATTGGATGGCTTTCAACAAAGTGGAGTACAACGGCCGACGTTTTGAACTTTTGAGCCCGGGAGCAGATTACTGGCGCTACGTAAGTCCCGCATTGATTCACTTTGGTTTATTGCACCTTGTGTTTAATGCCCTATGGATTTGGGAATTTGGCAGCCGTCTCGAGCTTCGTTTAGGCTCCGTTTTTATTTTCAATCTCTTCATTGCCGGCGCAACGGGTGGCAATTTGCTGCAGTATTGGTGGGAAGGCCCCTCGATTTTCGGCGGTTTATCGGGCGTGGTCTACGCTTACATGGGGTGTCTTTGGATCCTAACGCGCTTGCGCCCAGGCATGATTTTCATTCCTGTTCCGTCTATTTTTACCTTTATGTGGGTGTGGTTGCTCGTTGGCTTCACTGATGTTCTGAAATTGTTAGGTTTGGGATCGATTGCCAATGGCGCACATTTGGGTGGTTTATTGGTTGGCATATTGACAGGCGTCATCATTGCCCGCGTCGTACCAAGAGGATGATGAGCGTTAATGTCTAACCAATATGAAGAGTCCAGTGCTTACGAAGATGCCGTCAGAGCTATGCCTGAAGAGCTTTATCTGCGGATGGTTGATGCGCTTTCGACAGGACGTTGGCCCGATGGTCGCACACTGACCGAAGCGCAGCGAAAAGAGACGATGCAAGCGGTGTTGCTGTGGGGGAGGTTTCATTTACCCGCAGAGGAGCGCGTCGGCTTCATCGATAAGGGGGCCAAAGCGGGTGATACCTGTGACGATCCCGTTCCACTTAAATGGCAATAAGAGAGAGTGAGTTAATGATCGCTTCGGGAAATCTACGCAAGATGCTCACGGAGTTGGACGCCAGTGTGCATTACCAGCTACCTATCGGTGATGAGCCCATCGCGCTAAATCCGCTCATCGGTAGTGAACTTGCTCTTGAATTTACGGGAGTCATCAATTGCGTCCATTGCTCTCGAAAAACCAATAAGAGCTTTAATCAAGGGCACTGCTTCCCGTGCTTTAAGAAATTAGCCGCTTGCGACAGTTGTATCGTGAGCCCAGAGAAGTGTCACTTTGATGAAGGCACGTGTCGGGAGCCCGACTGGGCAGAAAATAATTGCTTTGTTGATCATATCGTTTATCTGGCAAACACCTCTGGCGTTAAGGTCGGCATTACACGCCATTCGCAGGTGCCAACACGCTGGATGGATCAGGGTGCCACACAGGCTCAACCGATTGCGCGCGTTCGTCACCGGCAGCTATCGGGATTGCTTGAGACGGCATTAGCTAAACACGTGAAGGATAAAACTGCTTGGCAAACGATGTTAAAAGGCAATGGTGAGCCGGTCTCTTTGGAAGAAAAGAGAAAAGAGTTGATGGCGCTATGTGCCGACGACATCACAGCACTCCAGGACCGCTTTGGCTTACAAGCGATTACGCTGTTAGAGGATCAAGCCACCGTCGATATTGACTACCCTGTGATCGAATTTCCAACCAAAGTAAAAGCACACAATTTTGATAAGACACCGAGAGTGGAAGGCCGGCTTATGGGTATCAAAGGGCAGTACTTAATGTTTGATACTGGGGTTCTGAATATCCGCAAGTTTGGCGGGTACCACGTACAACTGGAGACCATGCAATGATGCGTGAGGGTGCACCCAAAACGATTTACCGAAAGGACTACGAGGCTCCCGACTTTCTCATCGACTCAGTAGACCTAGCATTTGATATTTTCGACGGGCGAACACGCGTCTCAAGCAAGCTCGATATCAAGCGTAACGGCACAAACCAAGCGCCTCTTGTTCTAGACGGCGAGTCATTGGGAATTGTCTGTCTGAAGATTGATGGCCGCACCTTAGGCGCCGACGAGTATCGCTACACCAACGGTAAGTTGACGATCGATAAGGTACCCGACCAGCTCTGTTTCGAAGCCGAGGTCGATATCACGCCTGAAGAAAATACGTCACTAGAGGGCTTGTATCGCTCGCGTACGATGTATTGCACGCAGTGTGAGGCCGAAGGCTATCGGAAGATCACCTTCGGTTTAGACCGTCCTGACGTGCTCTCGACATACACCGTGTCACTCACCGCAGATAAAGACACCTGTCCAGTACTTCTCAGTAACGGCAATGAGGTTAGCCGAAGCGACGCAGGCGATAACCGTCACACAGTCGTTTGGCACGATCCGCACCCTAAGCCCAGTTACCTGTTTGCCATTGTTGCGGGCGACCTTGAGTTGGTCTCCGATACGTTTACGACTGTTTCGGGTAAAACGGTTGATCTTCGTATATGGGTAGAAGCAAAGGACATTGGCTACTGCGAGCATGCGATGACGTCGTTGCAAGCCTCTATGCGCTGGGATGAGGAGCGTTACGGCCTTGAGTACGATCTTGATCTGTTCAATATCGTCGCTGTTGATGACTTTAATATGGGGGCGATGGAGAACAAAAGCCTCAATATCTTCAACACCTCCTGTGTACTTGCGCACCCGGACATCACGACAGACCTTGGCTATCAACGCGTGGAGTCGGTTGTCGCTCACGAGTACTTCCACAATTTCTCGGGCAACCGCGTCACCTGCCGAGATTGGTTCCAACTTAGCCTGAAAGAAGGGTTTACCGTTTATCGCGACGCTGAGTTCTCGGCGGATATGAATTCTCGCGGTGTTAAGCGTATCGAGGATGTCGCATTTTTGCGGACGCATCAGTTTGCCGAGGACGCGGGGCCCATGGCACACCCCGTTCGACCTGATTCGTTCATTGAAATATCTAACTTTTACACGATGACTGTGTACGAGAAGGGTGCCGAGGTCGTGCGCATGCTCAACACGCTGTTGGGTGATGAGGCCTTCTATCGCGGAGCGAGCCTTTATTTTGAGCGTTTTGACGGCATGGCAGTTACTTGCGATGACTTCGTTGATGCAATGCAGGAAGCTTCCGGCAAGGATCTCAGTCAATTCCGCCGCTGGTACGAACAGGCGGGCACGCCGGTCATCGCTGTTGAGACAAAGTTCGACGAGGCATCAGGCACCTTTGATATCTCGTTTGCACAGCGCAATCCACCAACCCCGGGTCAAGACAACAAACCGCCGCTTCACATACCTGTGGCCATGTCGCTACTGGTCGATGGGAAGCATCAAGATCTCGGCGAAGGTGAGAAAGAGCGCGTTATGGAGCTGACTGAAGCTTCCGAGACGGTAAGTTTCAGTGGGCTGTCCAAAAAACCGGTGCTCTCTTTACTGAGAGGGTTCTCCGCGCCAGTTCGCTTGGAGCTTGAGCAGTCTCGGGACGATCTCGTGGCACTCATCGGTTTTGATGATGACCCCTATGTCCGTTGGGACGCATCTCAGCGTCTCGCGTTCGAGGCGATTGACGAGGGTACAGGGCTGCTCGCACCAGATTACATCGATGCGCTCAGGCGGGTGCTTGATGGCCCCTCTGAAGCCGCGATGAAAGCACAGCTTCTTGCATTACCGACAGAAGCGTCGATTGCAGACAGACACTCACAGAGTGGTCTTGTGGACGTGCACAAAATTCACGAAGCTAAGCAACGTGTCGCTGGTGCCTTGGGTGAAGGTCTGCGGGAAGAGCTTACACAGATCCTTAACAAGGGTATGGCTGCTAGCGAGGCGTACGCACCGTCCGCAGCCCAAATTGGCGATCGCGCCTTGATGCATACAGCACTCAATTTATTGGTCGCAAGCGACTCAACTTGGCTCAACACCGCCCGTGAGATGTACTTCGCAGCAACGAATTTATCGGATCGACTTTGTGCAGCTCGCCTCGTCGTTCATTACGGCGACGATGTACACCGTGAGGAGGTACTGCAGCACTTCTTCGACCGCTGGCAGTCCGAGAACTTGGTGGTTAACCAGTGGTTCGTCATGCAGGCGACAAGACCTACTATGTCGACAGTTGCGGACGTAATAGCCCTAACTGAGCACGCAGCATTCGATTGGCGAAACCCCAACAAAGTACGGTCGCTAATCAGCTCTTTCGCGGGTGCCAATCCGGTGGCTTTTCACAGCACCGATGGCAGTGGCTACGCGCTTTTGGGGGACGCCGTTAGAAGATTACAGTCCGATAATCCTCAGATCGCGTCGCGCATGCTGGCACCGTTAACACGCTTCAAGCGCTACGCTCACGGGCAGGAAATGATGCGTGCTCAGCTCACATCGATCGCGGCCTTGGATAACTTATCTCAGGATGTTTTCGAGGTTGTACAGCGCTCGTTGAGTGATGGCTGAGCAGTAACCGCTGAACAGTAACCGCTGTGCAGTAACCGCAAGTAACTGTGCGTAATCCCGCGATAACTGTGCATGTATGCGCTTCACTGAGCAGTAATCTAGTATTGACGGCGCGATAACTGATTAGTCACTGACTAGAACCTAAGTGCCCCGTAATTGCTAAGTAATAGCATCGCGCAGCG
>CAJXZI010000132.1 GCA_913063005.1 uncultured Halieaceae bacterium
ACATTTATCGTACGTCTACGCGCTCATACTGCGGGTGGTGCATGTCCGCGCCCTCCGGGATTCGAACCAGTGACTGCCGAAACCAACGAAAGGAGCAGCCGGATACTAAGCCGGTTCTATAGACAAAAATCGTTGCGCGCAACTGTAGAAGTGCTTATTTTGCAACTTCTTACAAAAAGACTGGCACTGTACTCGTACCTGTCTTTTACTCACTACTAACTGTAAGGATTACTCGAACGCCGCGCAGACTCGGCGTCTGAGCTTGGTCTGAGCATCGGCCGGAGCAGGCTGCAGCATGAGGCAAATTTTTGATATCCATGGTGGCATCCATCCACCCGAGCGCAAGGAACTTGCGAATCCGGGTCAGGTACGCGAAATGCCATTGCCCTCAAAGCTCGTCTTGCCGATTACCCAGCATATAGGCGCTCCGGCGCGACCCATTGTAGACGTGGGCGACATGGTTAAGGGCGGGCAGATGATTGTCGAGGCCCAGGGTCCTGTAAGCGTGCCTGTCCACGCCCCGAGCTCGGGAACGATCACCGCTATCGAGCCGCGTGCTGTGCCGCATGCCTCGGGCCTGACCGATACCTGTATCGAGATCACGCTAGACGGTGCGGATATCTGGATCGACCTCGAGGGTTTGGACAATTGGCGCGATACGCCGAAAGCAGACCTCGTTGAACGTGTTCGACAAGCAGGGGTTGCCGGTCTTGGCGGGGCAGGCTTTCCCACTGCGATCAAGCTCGCATCCGATCGTGATCAGGGTATTCACACCCTGATCATTAATGGCACCGAGTGCGAGCCGTATATTTCAGCAGACGATACGGTCATGCAGTGTTATGCCCGAGAGATCGTCGAAGGCGCGGAAATACTCGCGCATATGGTCGGTGCCGAAAACGTGATTCTCGCAGTCGAGGACAACAAACCCGAAGCAGCGGAAGCAATGTCGAAGGCGGCAGAAGCGCTTGATATTGCGGATGTGGTCACCTTCCCCACCAAGTACCCCTCGGGCGGTGAAAAACAACTTATTGAGATCCTGTTTGATATGCAGGTTCCGTCGGGCGGCATTCCCGCTGATATAGGCATTCTCTGCCAAAATCCGAGTACCGCCATTGCAGTGCGCGACGCGCTCATCGACGGCAAGCCCCTGACCGACCGTATTACGACGGTAACGGGTATGTCACTACAAAAGCCCGGGAACCGTCGCGTGATGCTGGGAACTCCCATCCGCGAACTACTCGGTGACGCAGTATTTGATGACTCGGCTGCCGATCGGGTTATTCACGGTGGCCCCATGATGGGTTTCGCGGTCACCGACCTCGACATGCCTGTCGTCAAGATTACCAACTGCGTGCTCGCGCCCACCCGCACTGAAATACCGCCACCGCAGCCTCAGCAAGCCTGTATTCGATGTGGCATGTGCGCCGAAGCTTGTCCAGCGTCATTACTACCGCAGCAGCTCTACTGGTATGCGCGGGCGAAGGATAATGAACAGCTTGAGCGGCATAACCTGCTCGATTGTATCGAGTGTGGTGCCTGTGCCTACGTCTGCCCCAGCCATATACCGCTGGTGCAGTATTACCGCTCGGCGAAGGGTGCAATTCGGGAGGCTGCCAAAGAGAAGGTGCGTTCCGATAATTCACGTGCACGCTTTGAGGCTCGACAAGAGCGCTTAGAGCGGGAAGCTGCAGCCAAGGAAGCGAAACGTGCTGCTCGCAAAGCGGCAGCCGAGGCGCGCGCCAAGTCGGGAGATGATCCCGTGCAGGCCGCTATCGAGCGCGCTAAAGCGAAAAAAGAGGCTCAGGAACAAAAAGCGCATCAGGACAAAACCGTTGAGAACAAGACGACGGAGGAGAAAGCACCATGAGTTTGATGCATATCTCCTCGCCTCACGTCCACAAGCCTGTGACCTCCGTCGAGCAGGTCATGAAGCAAGTCTTGCTGGCGACACTGCCTGGCGTAGCCGTGTTGACATGGTTCTTTGGTCCCGGAACCTTGGTGAATATCATCTTCGGTTCGATGTTAGCGATGGGCTTCGAAGCCTGGGCGCTGTGGTTGCGGGGTAAGGACGTCAAGTCGCCACTGAAAGATCACAGCGTTATTGTGACCGCAACACTGCTCTGTATTGCACTTCCCCCCTACGCGCCTTGGTGGCTTATTGTCGTGGGAATCGGCGTCTCCGTCCTACTTGGCAAGCACGTGTTCGGGGGCCTAGGTTACAACCCGTTTAACCCCGCCATGGTTGGCTACGTGGTTTTACTGGTGTCCTTCCCACTCCAAATGAGCTCTTGGACCGAACCGAGAGGTATTGGCGAGGTACCCGGGCTTCTCGATGCGCTCACAGCACTCTTCGCGCCCGCAAGCTATGACGGCGTGACCGCGGCGACGCCACTCGACCTGTTTAGACAAAACGCTGGCATGTTGTTTGACGATCTAATGACCTCTAAGGCGGAGCTCGCCGGACCGATTGCAGGGATTGGCTGGGACCTGGTTAACCTTGCATTCCTAGCAGGCGGTATCTGGTTACTTCGCCAGCGTATTTTCACATGGCACGCGCCCGTAGGCATGCTTGGTGCACTGACGCTTTGCGCCTTACTTGGCTTTGACGAAGGCAGTTCAACAGGTGGCGGCTCAGTCACCTTCCATCTATTCAGTGGCGCCACCATGTTCGGGGCCTTCTTCATTATCACTGATCCCGTAAGCTCAGCCGTATCAAACCGCGGTCGTCTCATATTCGGTGCAGGGGTGGGCGTATTGGTGTATTTGATTCGTGTCAATGGAAACTACCCCGATGCTGTCGCTTTCGGCGTATTACTGCTTAACTTCGCGGCGCCGTTTATCGATCAATACACGCAGCCGCAGGTGTACGGCACGAAGAAAATCGAGGTCGACGAGTGAGAACCGTAATTTCTAGCCTTGTTGGTGCTGCGCTTCTCGCTGCTTTTGCTGCTGTAGGCTCAGGCTTAATCAGCGGTGTCTACGAGCAAACCAAAGAACCGATTGCTGCCGCTGAGCGCGCGGCTGAAGCGCGGCAACTGTTGGAAATTTTCCCGACCGCGACACATGACAATCAACTGATTGACGATACCTTCGCACTTCCAGCTGACGGGCCCTTGCTCACTTTGCGAGAGGAATCATCAGGCTATCGCGCACGCAAGGATGGAGACGTCACAGGCGTGATTTTGCCGGCAACGGCACGCGACGGATACAGCGGTGACATTCGATTACTCGTGGGGGTTGATCGCTCAGGCTCCATCGCCGGCGTTCGCGTGCTGAGTCATCGGGAGACACCGGGACTCGGCGATAAGGTTGACCTTAAAAAGTCACCCTGGATTTTGTCTTTTGACGCTAAGAACCTTGAAAACCCGACACTTGAAGGCTGGGCTGTTACGAAGGACGGCGGCGAATTCGATGCGTTTACCGGTGCAACGGTAACGCCCCGTGCCGTAGTCTCTGCGGTCAAAAGTGCGTTGGAATATGCGCAAACCCACAAACAGAACCTGTTCGAACTCGTCGAAGAGGATGCATCATGAGCACCCAGAGCTATCGTCAAATCACTCATAACGGGCTGTGGAAAAACAATCCTGCCTTGGTGCAGCTGCTAGGGCTTTGCCCATTGCTGGCTGTGACGGCGAGTGTTGTAAACGCCATGGGATTGGCAGCTGCGACGCTGTTCGTTTTGGTTACCTCAAACCTCTGCGTGTCACTGATCCGTAACGTCGTCACAGAGTCGATTCGGCTGCCTGCCTTTGTTCTCATCATCGCTGCGGCGGTCACAGGCACCGAGCTCTTAATGCAGGCCTATGCCTACGAGCTCTACCAAATACTGGGCATTTTCCTGCCCTTGATCACCACTAATTGCGTCATCTTGGGTCGCGCTGATGCGTTTGCTGCCAAAAATCCAGTCGCGCCTGCGCTTGCCGATGGTTTCATGATGGGTATGGGGTTCGGCCTCGTGTTAGTAGTGCTTGGTGCCATTCGCGAACTCCTCGGTACAGGTGCCGTCCTCGCTAATATGGATCTCTTATTCGGTCCAATGGCAGCTAACTGGACGATCGTACTGGCAGACGACTACCCCGGCCTACTACTGGCAATACTGCCCCCAGGTGCGTTTATCATCACCGGACTATTGATCGCCGCTAAGAACGTTATCGATACCCGCATTGAAGACGCCAGACGCGCGGAGACCACCGTGGAAGTGGGGAGTAAACGGGTTCGGGTGACGGGCGAAATCGCCTAAGCTTTTTGAGAATCTCCAACGACGAGCGTGCCTAAAAGCTCGTCAACGGACGCGTCGTCTAAACCTGTATCGTCTTCATCGCACACGTAAGTGACGTAAAGAAGCAAGCTGTCCGAGCCAAGGTACCACTCGCGAACTGCCGCACCGTCTTCGGTGTAGCGTCCGCTAACACCTGAGAATGCACCTGCCGTGGCGGCTTCCCACTTCGGCACCTCGGGTGACTCTTCACGGGCAAGCGTCTGAATCTCGCCAGGCATGACTTTTCCGGATTGCTTATGCAGTGTGGTGATCTCTATTTCACCCACCTCGTCCTGATCTACGATACGGATAATGTCGTCTTCGTTCTCGGCCTGCCACTCCGAGGGCAACATCAAGCACCAATGGTCCGTTTCCAAAATATTCACTGATTCTCTACCTCTTATTCGAATCGTGTCGCATTAGAAGCGCATCCTCACGCCCCTTTGCCGTTTCATAATAGTTATTACGCACCCCGATAGTGGCAAAGCCAGCGCGCTCGTACAAAGTAATTGCTGCCAGATTAGAGCGACGAACCTCCAAGAACACCGCCTTAATACCGGACAAATCCAAGACATTTAGAATTTCGCTAAGTAAGTAGCGCCCTACTCCCTGTTGCCTCATTCTCGCGTCCACACGGAAGTCGATGATTTCGGCTTCATCACCAAAAACATTAAGCCAGACAGCGGCGATTAACTGATCTCCCGATAACGCACACCAAGAAGCACCCGAGGGCTTATCACTGAGCGATCGCAAAAAGGAAAGCGAGGGACCATCAGTCTCCTTATAAAGACTTGAAAGCCCTTTATCATCCGACGGATTGATTTGCCGGCAGGTGAGTGTGCTAGCCAATGCGGTCAGTGTGAGCCTAGCTCAATTACACGCAGTGGCTTGAGTGCCTGCCAGGCCTCCCGCTTCAAGCCAGGGTTTTGCAGCATGGCTAGGGTTGCCGGGATAACCACGGCAGATTGTGCGATACGGTCTGGTAAGAATGGGCAAGCCCCCATAACCACGACACGCTTGGCTTCCACCTCACGAGCCATTCGCTGAATGAGCCCCTGCAGTGCCTGCTTTGCTGAGTCTGCATTGCCTGAGAGTGCCGCGTTTCCGCGCATTGGCCAATCGAATTGCTGCTGCCTTACCGACACGTCAGAGCTCAAGGCCCTTGCCATGGCGTTAATCAACGCAAGCTGATCCTGCCGAATGAGCCCGTCTGACAACTGCTCCACCCATAAGAATGGGCCCGCCGACGCGAGTAACATAGAAAATTTCACTGCCTCGGACGACCTTACCGACGACGCTGAAACACCCGGAGTTGCCTGTGATGCGCGCTCCGAAGCAGTTGCAGAACTCACTTGCGGTGCCGGCGTCGCGTTACCCTCCCTTGCGATATTGCTCGCGATATAGTTTGTGCTCGCCCTTTCTTCAGGAGCAGCGACCACAGTAGACACCGCCGGCTCAACGGGTACAGATCGTTGTCTGACCGAGGGCGCTGCCCCAGGCAGGTCATAGCGCGACACATAGACGTCAATGCCCATCGCTTCTAAGGCCTGACGCCGTGCCATTTCAGCCGCTATAACAGCGGCTTCAGCTACTGGGAAATCGGACAATTCGCTCATAGCCGTAGTGTCTCACGAGCCAATCTCGAGTTGTATCAATTTTGGTGTTGCCCCTCTCAGTGATTAGCAAGAGCAGTGAAAAATTCAGGCTATGGCTATGTCTTCCATTTTCGATCTTGGGCTACAGG
>CAJXZI010000133.1 GCA_913063005.1 uncultured Halieaceae bacterium
CTAGCAGCTTTTCATGCTAACGATCAAACGCGGTCGCTGACGCAGAATTTTGATCACTGGGCGGCTTCGACTGGTGCCGTGGGGGTACTAACAGAAGCGGTGGTTGATGGGAATATGAGCTCTTACGTAACAAGTAGTAGTGACCCAAATAAAGCCAACCGCAACGAAAGAGCGCTGATGCCTGATAGGGAAAGCAAGCTGATATGACAAATGACCTTATGTGTGCGCTGGGTTTAATCAACACACACATCACGGAGAGTGGTGGTGCGCTCATGAATGAGCAAGCGGCAGATGCATTCAGTGCCTTGCAGGCTCGCGCTAGTGCGGCGGGCTTTCAGCTTTCTGTTGCCTCAAGTTTTAGGTCTTACGAACGACAACTCGCTATTTTTAATGGTAAGTGGCGCGGTGAACGCCCTGTGCTGGATGACTTCGATCGAGCGTTGATTCGACAGGATTACTCTGAAGAGCAATGGTTGCACCGTATCTTACGATTTTCGGCGCTTCCCGGCACCTCTCGACACCACTGGGGCACCGATATTGATATCTTCGACCCAACGCATATTCCGGTGGGTGAGTCATTGCAACTTATCCCAAGCGAATATCGTAATGGAGGTATATTCGAGGACTTGACTCAGTGGTTGGATGAGCGAATTGCAGCTGATGACTGTGAGGGGTTTTTCCGACCTTATGACCGCGATCGAGGTGGCGTCTCAGAAGAACCCTGGCATCTCAGTTATGAACCGGTCGCCTCGGCCTTAAGGCCTCTTGTAACCGCAGGCAACTTACGAGATCTGTGGTTGCGAGAGCCTGGCTTACGGCCCGATGGTTATGAAAGCATCCTGCCGTTGCTGAACGAACTGATGGATCGATACGTCGTGTAATGCGGCTTACCAGCGGTTGTCAGGAGGAAGCTTTTTCGACGCTAAATGTTTCTCGAGTGTTACGTAGTCAGGCAGGCCGTCTCTGTAATTTGGGTAGGCTTCTCCCAAAATCAGAGGCTGGAAATAGCGCCGCGCTTCCTCGGTGATCCCATAGCCATCTTCTGAGAAGAAGGACTCCGGCATCATCTTTTCCTGATTAGCCACCTCAGCAAGTGGGGCTGTGCCTATGGTCCACTCATAGGGAGTATCGCTTACCCTAACAATGGTCGGCATGAGCGCATTTTTACCTTCCATTGCGAGGTTAACTGCGGCCTCGCCGAGAGCGTAAGCTTGCTCCAGATCAGTTTGACTCGCAATGTGTCGGGCTGAACGCTGTAAATAATCGGCGACCGCCCAGTGATATTTGTACCCATGTGCCTGTTTAATGATGTTTGCCAATTTGGGTGCTAGGCCCCCGAGCTGCACGTGGCCAAAAGCATCACGCGACGTAGATCCTGACAATAACTGCCCGTCAGCGGTTTGCGTACCCTCAGACGCCACGATGACGCAGAAGCCAAATTTCTCGACAGTCTCTTTTACTTTGGCCAGAAACCGCGCTTCATCAAAAGCAATTTCGGGAAACAGAATAATATGAGGGGCCTCAGCCTCACATCGTGACGCGAGTCCAGCGGCGCCAGCAATCCATCCCGCATGGCGACCCATTACTTCCAAAATAAATACTTTGGTAGAGGTTGCGCACATCGATGCAATATCAAAGGCGGCCTCTCTGGTTGAGAGAGCTACGTATTTCGCAACCGAGCCAAAGCCTGGGCAGTTATCGGTAAACGGAAGGTCGTTGTCGATGGTTTTGGGAACATGAATCGCCTGAAGCGGAAATCCCATCTTAGTTCCAATCTCTGAGACCTTCTGGCAGGTATCGGCTGAGTCTCCACCGCCGTTATAAAAGAAGTAGCGGATGTTGTGCGCTTTGAAGACTTCGATGAGACGTTCGTATTCCGCGCGATTTTCGTCAATGCCCTTGAGCTTGTAGCGACAGGAGCCAAATGCGCCGGAGGGTGTCGTCATCAGCCCATCGATCGATGCCTGCGGTTCTTGGGAGACATCGATCAGCTCTTCGCGTAGCGCGCCGAGTATGCCATTTTGTCCCGCATACACTTTGCCAATCTTCTCGGGGAATAAGGCGGCAGTGTTGATAACCCCTGCGGCACTTGCGTTGATGACAGCAGTCACGCCGCCTGATTGGGCGTAAAAGGCGTTCGGCGCTGGATCTGCAGGCATAATTTCTCCTAATGCGGCTGGCTTAAGATCTTGATAGGCATGATACGCTTACCACAGCAATTTGGAGCGGTAGATGTCGGCACGCGTTCACATACTCGGTATTTGTGGGACCTTTATGGGCGGCGTTGCACTGCTAGCACGCGAGTTGGGTTATCGGGTCTCGGGATCTGACGCCAATGTCTATCCTCCAATGAGTACAATGCTCCAGGAAGCGGGCATAGAAATAGCAGAGGGTTACTCGTCTGAGCACCTAAATCCTGCTCCTGATCTCGTTGTTATCGGTAATGCGTTATCGCGCGGTAATGCGGCAGTGGAGTACGTCCTTGACGAGGGAATTCCCTACATCTCAGGACCGCAGTGGTTAGGCGAGTTGCTGACGAACCGTTGGGTGATGGCGGTCTCTGGTACCCACGGAAAAACCACGACGTCGTCGATGCTGACTTGGATTCTTGAGTGTGCGGGAAAAGAGCCTGGATTTTTGGTGGGCGGTGTTCCGTTTGGTTTCGAGGGGTCTGCACGCCTCGGCTCTGGCCCATTTGTGGTTGAAGCCGACGAATACGATTCGGCTTTTTTCGACAAGCGCTCAAAGTTCGTTCACTACAAGCCCAAAACACTGGTAATCAACAACCTCGAATTTGACCACGCCGATATATTTGAGGATTTAGGAGCCATCCAGACGCAATTTCACCATCTCATTCGGTGTGTTCCCTCCGGTGGGAAGATTATTGCCGCTGAAGGCGAAGCCATCGATAACGTGCTTGATCGGGGCGTATGGACGCCAACGGAACGCATGGGCGTCCGTGATGACTGCGTTTGGAAAGTTGATCGGCTACACGACAGTTATAGCCAACTACGTATTCAGACGCCCGGTGGCGACGAGGGGGAGATCGCATGGTCGTTGATAGGGCGTCACAACGCGGAGAACGCGTTGTCTGCGATTGCGGCGGCCTCTCATATTGGCGTTCCATTTAAGGTTGCCTGTGAAGCACTTTCAAAGTTCGAGGGGGTCAAGCGACGCCTAGAGCTTTTAGGGCAGCCAGGGAATGTGAGCGTATACGATGACTTTGCCCATCACCCAACGGCTATCGCCTCGACGTTATCAGGGGTTCGAAGTGCGGTTGGTGATGCGAGAGTTATTGCCGCTGTTGAGCTGCGTTCAAATACGATGAAGGACGGAACCCATCGCGACGCGCTGTTACCTGCTACGCAAGCCGCCGATGTTGTTTTTTGGTTCCAGCCCGAGGGCTCAGCTTGGACGCTATCAGTTAATGGAAGTGAAGACGCTGAACACACTGTATTTAACGATGTCACGGCCCTTCATGATGCGTTAGTTGCTGAGGCTCAAGCAGGTGACCATTTGGTCATAATGAGTAACGGAAGCTTTTCTGGCTTGCATCAACAGTTGCTACAATCGCTGGCGGATAACGCGTCAACCACGGAGCTTTAATGTCCTCTCCAATGTCCTCTGCTTATCAACTGGTCATAACGCGCTTTGCCAGTGCAGTCATTATCATTGCGTTGGCGCTCGCCGCGCTCGCATTCTCCCAGCTTGATAAAGTTCGTTTGGACGCCTCGTCCGATAGCTTATTGTTGCAGGGTGACCCCGATCTCGCGTTTTTCGAGGAGGCGACGGAGCGGTACGAAAGTTATGAATTTTTGATTATGACTTGGGAGCCGGATAGCCCGCTGCTGAGCGAGGCCTCCCTCGCTGGATTAGCGGCAATGGTTGCCGACCTCGAGCAAGTGTCGGGTGTGCGCTCGGTTACGTCTGCACTTGATGTGCCTTTGTTGGAAAGCCCACCTATCTCGCTAACCGATCTCTCTGATTTGGATTCGATACCCAGTCTTCGTGATCCCGACGTGGATCGCACACTTGCGCTCCGTGAATTTACGTCGAGTCAGCTCTATAAGAATCTCGTTGTGAGTGAGGGCGGTGATCTTACAGCGGTGCAAGTGACGATCGAGCCAAATAAGGAGACCGATCGACTTGGTGATTTGCGTAAGGCATTGCGCCAAGCGGTCGCTGAAGGCGCTGATGCAAGTGTCGAACGCGAACTTGCCGATATCGAACTCGCCTACGATCAGGCGACTCGAACTGTCAACGCAGACCGGGCAGCACTCGTGGCAGACGTTCGTGCGGTCGCCGAGAAATATCGCGACCAGAGTCGGATTTTCGTCGGCGGTGTCCCCATGATCGCTGCTGACATGTTGGATTTTGTTCAGGACGATTTGGTGACATTTGGTACGTCAATCATCCTCGTAATGATCGCTATGTTGGCGCTGATATTCCGCGATTATCGTTGGGTATTGATTCCGATATCTGTCTGTACGCTGTCGGCGCTGCTGATGCTCGGTATTTTGGGCTACACCGATTGGCGCATGACGGTGATCTCCTCAAATTTTGTCGCAGTACTTCTTGTTGTGGCTTTGGCCCTGGCAATACACCTGGTTGTCCGTTACCGGGAGCTAGAAGCGAAAGAGCCCAAGTTGTTGCGAGCAGAGCGCGCTGTTATGGCGGCAAGGCTCATGTTCGTCCCGTGTTTTTACACGGCAGTTACCACTATGGTGGCGTTCACTTCTTTGGTGGTTGCTGGCATAAAGCCCGTCATTGATTTTGGCTGGATGATGACGGCAGGAATTGTCGTCGCCTTTGTGGTCAGCTTTACGCTAGTGCCCGCGTTGATTGCGGTATTGCCTGATCCGGGAGCAAAGGGCGCGAGCGACACATTGAGCATGACACGGCGGTTCGCGACGATTGTGGAGCGCTTTGGCGGTCTTGTCCTGGCAGTGACCGGTTTACTGGTGTTGCTTGTTTTACTCGGGCTATCACGCCTCCAAGTCGAAAATCGGTTTATCGACTACTTCAAAGACACCACCGAAATTTACCAAGGCATGGAACTTCTCGATTCCCGGCTGGGTGGCACCATACCTCTCGATATTATTTTGTATCCACCAGCGGAGACCGACCTATCGGTTGATGGTGGTGAAGCAATGGCAGGCGCGAGTGATGATGAGATGTTCGCAGATGAAGGTCTCGTGGTTGATGATGGGGGATTTGACGACGATTTCGCTGCCGATGATTTTGGGGATGGTTTTGGCGACGAGCCCGATGGTCTCTGGGAAGACGATCCCTTCGGTGAGGATGTTTCGTTTGCCGACGAGAACTCAGCGGAGATTGGCTACTGGTTTACGCTCGAGGGTCGCGACCTTGTTGATCAAATTCACAACATTGTTGAGGCAAGACCAGAGTCTGGGAAGGTTTTATCACTGTCGACGGGGTTTTCCGTCATGGATCGCCTTTACGACGATAAATTGGGCGGCGTCGAGCTCGCGCTCATCGAGCGGAGCTTGCCCTCTGACGTGGCTGAGGTGTTAATTGCGCCTTATTACGATCCTGTTGATCAGCAGGCTAGGATCACCGTACGAGCGATGGAGACGAGTAAAACCTTAAGGCGCGCAGAGTATCTTGAGTCACTTTACGCGCAGATTCTCACTGACACCGGCCTTGACGAAACCCGCGTCAAATTCACCGGATTACTCGTGCTGTATAACAATGTACTTCAAAGCCTCTACGCCTCGCAGATATTGACGCTCGGCGCCGTATTCCTGGCTATTGGCATCATGTTCTTAGCCTTGTTCCGGTCCGTTTCACTGGCCTTGCTTGGGCTTGCCCCGAATATTCTCGCAGCAGGTTTAGTTCTCGGTGTTATGGGATTGGCCGGCATCCCGCTAGATATTATGACGATCACCATTGCCGCCATTGTCGTTGGCATGGGCGTCGACAATTGCATCCACTATATCCATCGATTCAAACG
>CAJXZI010000134.1 GCA_913063005.1 uncultured Halieaceae bacterium
GTGCCGCGTCGCGACCCGTGTACATCGTGCCCGACAGCAACAGCGTATCACCCGGCTGCCAGGTCAAGGTTTCCTCGCGGGTTACTGTGTCGAGATCAACACGCCGGACCGACTCCCCTGGCTCCCAGGTCACCTCGGGCCATGCCTCGAGGCTGGGCGCCTCCTGATACACAGGGCCGTCTCCCTTTAACTCAAAGTGCGCGTGTCGTGTCGCCGCACAGTTCGGAATCATCGCCACAGGCAGCGATGCCGCGTGGGTCGGGTAATCCATGATTTTAACGTCGAGTACCGTCGTCAAGCCGCCCAGACCTTGAGCGCCAATCCCTAACTTGTTGACGGCATCCATGATCTCTAGCCTGAGCTCTTCCGCTTTGTTGGACGGCCCTCGCTCACGCAGCTCGTGAATATCCACTGGGTCCATGAGCGACTCTTTCGCCATGACCATAGCCTTCTCGGCCGTGCCTCCGATACCAATCCCAAGCATTCCGGGCGGGCACCAACCCGCACCCATCGTCGGCACAGTCTTTACCACCCAGTCGACGATGCTGTCTGACGGATTCAGCATGGCGAGCTTGGATTTATTTTCCGAACCGCCCCCCTTTGCTGCGACGCGAAAGTCGACTGTGTTTCCCGCCACCATGCGTGTGTGGATCACAGCCGGCGTATTGTCTTTAGTGTTTTTACGAGCACCCGCAGGGTCATCCAAAATAGAAGCGCGAAGCTTATTGTCGGGGTGCAAATATGCGCGTCGAACGCCTTCATTAATCAGGTCCTCTAGCGGCTGTGAGGTCTCCCAGCGCACTTCCATGCCGATGTCGACAAATACGGTGACAATGCCCGTGTCCTGACAGATGGGACGCTTACCCATTGCGCACATACGACTGTTGATCAGTATCTGTGCGAGCGCGTCCTTCGCCGCCTGGCTCTGCTCCATCTCATAGGCCCGATGAACGGCTTGAACAAAGTCCTGAGGGTGATAGTAGGAAATGAATTGCAGCGCGTCGGCTACGCTTTCAACAACGTCACGGTCTTTGATTACCGTCATGGTTTACCTCTTAAAAAAACGTTAATTTCTTTACGGCTTACTGCACTGCGGGCTGTGCAGGTGCAGGTGCAGGTGCAGCATCTATCGCATCAATCTGAGCCGATAAGGCTCGAATGTCGGCCCGCAATTGGTTCACGTTCGTGTTCACTTGCTTACGGAAATTATTGATCGAAGCGACCCATTCCTCGTTAGCACCAACGCGCTTGCCTAACGCTGCGCGCTCTAAATTAGAGCGATTCACATTGTCGGCTAGGCGCTCAACGTCACTCTGAATCTGCCGAGCCGACCCCGCCAAACGTTCAATATCAGCAGATAGCGTCTGCAGTGCCTTCAGATCAGCGGTCAGCGCATCGAGGGTCTTTTTCTGACGAAAGCCATTATCCTGAAGCGTCTGCACCGTTTTCGCGGCTGATTTATCGGCCTTATCTAAATCAGACAGTTTTTTGTTCGAGACTTTTCGCGCATCCCAGAGCTTGCGCACTTCGCTATCGAGAAGGTTTAGCTGGGCACCCATGGCAGCGGCTGATTTGGTCACCGTCTCATCGGTATCCGTCAGAAGGTTCTCAAGACTCTGCACTTGCTTGCCCGTGCGAGATTGATCAGCGGTTAACGCGCCAATGAGCTGATAGCTGTAAAACGCATACGCAGAGAGCGCGCAAACGGCTATAAAGGAAAACGCCAAGGCAAACTTGCTCCCCCCCGACATGCCAACCGTCTCGCGGCTACGGCTCGGTATTGCACTGCGCGGCGCACTGTCAACGGCCTCGTCTCGGCGAGCCGCAAATGATGGAATTTCGGTTAGCTCATCTTGGGCCATGTCGTTCCTCCCCCCAGTGATGGCAAGTATACCGCGAGGAGCGCGTCCTCGTGACGTTTAATCGGACACAAAAAAGGCGGCCAAAGCCGCCTCTTAATCGAGCACAACTGGCTTACACGTAGTTAAGCAGGGCCCAAATAACAACGGTCAACAGCAAGGACATATGGATAACGCCCTTTACGGTCGTCATCGGTCCTTGCTTACCCATGATGGCGTTGATTTCCAGCAGGATAATTAAACCCAACGCGATCATCAGACCCGTTGACGTTCCACCTAACACAGGTGAAAGGTGCTTTGATCCAAGCATGCCAAGCAACATTGGACCTGAGAACAACGTGTTGGTTCGGCTCGCAAGTCCTGCCTTCGCAGCACTCGATGGGCCATCGCCTTCCTTCATACCTAGGACAACTTGCTGGTTAGGCCAAATGATCAGCCAAACGTTTAGGAACATGAAGGTACCAGCGGTCGCACCAACCCAGATAGCTGCCTGATTGAAATTAGTGAAGGCACCAAGCTTGTGGAATAGATAAAGACCCGTGATGAAGGTAAACATTGCACCCCAGCGGAACCACCATAGTGCGCGTGGTGCCAGCTTCGCCATGGCGTCTTTTTTCGCCTCGGCTTCTGCCTCTTTGAAGTACTCAGTTTGTACGAAGTTGAAGTAGTACAGCATGCCAATCCAGGTGATGCCGGCTAGCACGTGCACGTAACGAAAGATGAAACCGATCGCGTATTCCATTTATTTTTCCTCTTATGTAAAACAGCGTCTCCGACGCCCTGCCCGTGGCCAAGTATATCTACACCGTACGAAAAAAGAACCCGCTTACAGGGGATTTGCGCGTCGTTACAGACCAAAATGATCAGGTCAACCTGTGCTCAAGGCGGGCAGTGCACAGACTTGGGCTCCCTGTGTTAGCTTGGCTTTCTTAGATGACGCTCAATAAAAACAAAAACATCACGACGGATTTTTGAGATGCAACACACCGATGACCTCAATCAGGCGGGCTTCGAACGCGAGAGCGCCGAGGGTATCAGGCGATGGATAAGCGAAAACTTCAAAGGTGAAGTGACTTCCATCACCCGTCTAGAGCGCTGGCGCCCACAGTGGCGCGTGGACTTTACAACCTTCGAAGGTCCCGCAACGGTGCTGTTTCGCGGCAGCAGGCCCAACGCAAGCGAGCGCAATCTCCGCTTTGAAATGGAAGTGATGCAGGTCCTCGAGAAAAACAATATCAGAGTGCCGCATATTCATGGCTGGGTCGATACACCCAAAGCCTTTGTGATGGACTGGATCGAGACCGAAGATCGCGAGCCTGGCATGATTCACACTGCGATTGAGAAACCCGCGGTGCTGACAGATGATCGCTGGCAGGCCTTACTTAACTACATGAGCGAATTAGCGGCGCTACACGCAGTCCCAATCAGTGAATTCGCACACATCGATGAGCTGAGCGAACCGCCAAACTCGGCAGCCGAACTTGCACTAAATGCTGCCGAGCGGATGTATCAGGCGGGGCGCTATACCAACAATCTCGATACCACATTCGAATTTCTCCAGTCGTGGCTGAGGCGCAACGTACCCACGCATCAAACCCAAGCATCGTTCATTGCCGGCGATGCAGGGCAGTTTATGTCTGCCGGCAGTGCTGTCTTGGCGCTAGTTGATTTTGAAATCGCTGACCTCGGTGACATCCACTGGGACCTGGCCTGTTTTCGCGGGCGGCACCCCCTTGAACACATGGGCGACATACCCGCCCTCTATCGCCGCTATGAAGAGGTCAGTGGCACATCGGTGGATTTACGGGTCGTGGGCTATCACACCGTCGCCTTCCTTCAGTTCGCTGGTATCGCCACAAAGTTTTTTGGTGACCCGAAGGCAATCGGTGGTAACTGGATCGAGGGATTACTCGAATACGCCAGCATTACGCGACGTGCCTGCGAGGCCATTGCGGAACTCGACGATATCCAACTCGACTACAACCTCGTGCTACCGGAGAAGAAACACAACGCGTTGGAAGAATCCGCGCTCGAGAAACTGATGGTCGATATTCAGCGTCTACCCACGTCAAACGCGTTTGAGGGCTGGGAGCGAGACTTGCTGCAGGCTATACCCGCATTTTTGCTTAACTACTCACGATATCGACACTGGTATGAATCCGCTACCCAAGCAGATATCGAGGCGCTTCTCGATAAAGAGTTCGAAACGCTAGAGCAGGCTGACCGCGCGCTACACGAGGTCATCGCTGAGAATGATCAAGCACTTGATGCGGCGCTGGTACAACTTACACATCGACGCTCGCTGCGACTAAGCATGATTATTGCGGGCACTAACCCCGACCCTACTAACCCACTGTTTCACATCCTAGACCCTATTCTTGATAGCTAGCTGGGTACCTAGCGCGAAGGAAGACAAAAAAATCAGGTATAAAAAAACCCGGCGCATGGCCGGGTTTATTGAGTCGCAATGGACGCGTGTTACATCATGCCGCCCATTCCACCCATGCCGCCCATATCAGGCATTGCAGGGGCTGCACCTTCTTCCTTTGGTGCTTCAGCGATCATGACTTCTGTTGTGATCATGAGACCCGCAACAGAACCCGCCGCCTGAAGTGCCGTACGTGTCACTTTGGCTGGGTCGAGAATACCCATGCCAATCATGTCGCCGTACTCACCAGTGGCCGCGTTGTAGCCAAAGTTGCCTTCACCTTGACGGATCTTATCGAGGATCACAGACGCCTCGTCACCCGCGTTGGTAACGATCTGACGCAGAGGACCTTCCATAGCACGCAGCGCAGCTGCAATACCTGTGTTCTGGTCTTCGTTGTCGCCCGTGAGACCTTCGACCGAAGCAATGGCACGAACCAGTGCAACACCACCGCCGGCAACAACGCCTTCCTCGACCGCTGCGCGAGTCGCGTGAAGTGCGTCTTCAACGCGTGCTTTCTTCTCTTTCATCTCGATTTCAGTCGCTGCACCAACCTTGATCACAGCAACACCACCGGCCAACTTCGCAACGCGCTCTTGGAGCTTCTCGCGATCGTAGTCAGATGACGTGTTTTCGATCTGTACACGGATCTCGCCAACACGGCCTTGGATTGCTTCTGCGTCGCCAGCGCCATCAACGATGGTTGTGTTGTCTTTGTCCATGGTGATGCGCTTCGCATTACCGAGGTGCTCAAGGCTTGTGCTCTCGAGATCAAGACCCACTTCCTCAGAGATAACCGTACCGCCGGTCAGAATCGCGATGTCCTGCAGCATGGCCTTACGACGATCACCGAAACCAGGTGCTTTACACGCTGCGACTTTCACGATGCCGCGCATGTTGTTAACAACCAGAGTCGCCAGCGCTTCGCCTTCGACGTCCTCAGCGATAATAACGAGTGGGCGAGACGCCTTCGCTACTTGCTCAAGAACCGGAAGCAGCTCACGGATGTTTGAGATCTTCTTATCAACCAGAAGCACGAAGGGCTCTTCGACTTCCGCAGACATGTTGTCTTGGTTGTTGATGAAGTAAGGCGAGAGGTAACCGCGATCGAACTGCATACCTTCAACAACGTCGAGCTCGTTCTCGAGGCCTGAACCCTCTTCAACGGTGATGACACCTTCTTTTCCAACCTTCTCCATCGCTTCAGCGATGATTTCGCCGACAGACGCATCGCTGTTTGCAGAGATGGTACCTACCTGGGCAATCGCCGTGTTGTCTTCACACGGTGATGCCATGCCACCGACAGCTTCAACAGCTGCGGCGACCGCTTTATCGATGCCACGCTTGAGATCCATAGGATTCATGCCCGCAGCAACTGCCTTGAGGCCTTCGTTGACGATAGATTGCGCGAGAACGGTTGCCGTAGTGGTACCGTCACCTGCGACGTCAGACGCTTGTGAAGCAACTTCCTTCACCATCTGCGCGCCCATGTTCTCAAAGCGATCCGCCAGTTCGATTTCTTTCGCTACGTGAAACTGCAGGTCGAGGCGCACTTGTCGCAGGAATTCTACGACGTGGTGCCCGTCTGATTCGATTCCGATGAACCTGCTCAAACGATTCCTGCTGACGCTGTTGTTTACGGCCGTCGTG
>CAJXZI010000135.1 GCA_913063005.1 uncultured Halieaceae bacterium
ATCGCCAACGAAGACGAGTTAAGCGAATATCTCGCAATATTCTGCCACCAGTGTCTGGTCAACCCTCCTCAAATACAGCGCTTCCCTAACCGAGACCTACACTTTGTTCTTCGCAGGGAGCTGGCGGCGCTATTCAGAGACGGTAGTCACAGTGCTCAGTCAAAAGACGCCGCGACGAAACTGTCAACACTCAAAACGCCGGCAGGTCGTCTCAAGTACGTCGAAGCGCTAGAGCTGCCCGCGAGCCTTACTGTTGGCATCGCAGTGGCTATTTTGCGCAGAGCGGGCGGTCAGTTTGCGGACACCGTCTCGGATGCTATTGGCCACTGGCAACGCCATTGGCAGTCGCCCGTTCCCTCCTTCGCGCTGGAGCAGAAGACGCTGTCGCAGCTCAAGCAAAAACTCCGGCGTTACACCGAGGCGAGAGACCGACTAGTAATGCATAACCTTCGCTTGGTTTACTCGATCTCCGCGCGATACAAGGGGCGTGGCGTGGGGTATCTAGATTTGGTCCAGGAGGGAACACTAGGCCTCATTCGCGCCGCAGAAAAATTTGAGTACGAGAAAGGCTTCCGGTTTAGCACGTATTGTTTCAACTGGATTACGCAGGCAGTTCGACGATACGTGGGCGATGCAGGCACTCTGATTCGCTTCCCTACGCACGTGCAAGAGCAGATCGGTAGATTGTACAAAGAGCGTTACGCCGAAGAAGCGAGGACTGGTCAGGACGTGGACACCGAGACGCTCGCAGCGAACGCCGGTATGGCTCCTGAAAAAGCCAGAGAACTACTCCAGCTTCGTAACCTCACGGTGTCGCTTGATGCACCCAAATACAATGATGACGATGATCAAAGCATGGTCGACACGCTCGTGGGCGAGACGTTCGGGGAAGCGAGCGACAATGCAGAACAGCAGTCACTTGGTAAGTTTTTAGGGCACGCAATTTCTCGCCTCGAGGTCAATGAGCGCGAGGTGGTGAGTGCGCGATGGGGTCTGAACAATGCGCCACCCCTGAGCCGCGCAGAAATCGCGGACAAACTTGGCGTGAGTCGCGAGTGGGTTAGGCAGCTCGAGCGATCGGCGTTAAAGAAACTGAAGGGCCAGATTGACGTCCAGAAGACGTTCGACGATTACCAGCAGACCAGTAACTGGTAGCGCCTCACATGAGAGACTCAACCGCGGAGTCTATGTTCGGGTGACTGTGGGTGAATCCCGCAGCAATGAGCGCATTGGGGACTACCTTTTGCCCTGTGAGTAATAATTCGTCAGCCATCTCTCCCAGCATTAGGCGCATAACGAGTGCCGGCATACCTAGCTTCAATAACGTCAGTCTTCGGGCTGATACAGCGTCAGCGAATACGCGATGCGTTACAGGCTCAGGTGCAGTCATGTTCACAGCGCCCCGGACACCACTGTTCTCCAGGCAAAATCGAATGGCTGCTACCATATCGTCGATATGGATCCAGCTTAACCAATGGCTCCCCTGCCCCATCCAAGATGACACACCAAACTTGAACGACTGTGTCATCTGCGGGAAAGCGCCTCCTGTTGCGTCTAGTACAACACCGGTTCTCAGTAATACCAAGCGGGTGGACTCGGATTCTATTCTTCGTGCTTCTGTTTCCCAGTCAGCACATAATCGCGCGGAAAAACCAGTGCCCGCGCCATCCAACTCCGTGAACACCTTGTTGTTATCTGCGCCATAAAACCCAATGGCACTTCCGCTTAGAAATACCCGTGGCATGCCTTTACTCCTAAGTTGGTCAACTAAATCCCGTGTTAGCGCAATACGGCTGTCGCGGATCTCGTGCTTGTATTGCGCACTCCAGCGTCTGTCGGCAAGCCCAGCACCGGCGAGATTGACTACAGCATCAAGGCCCTCAGGGACATCGGTGAGGCTCCTAACGAACTGGAGGCTCCCCTGCGATTCCAATGCCTGACGCGTCAATACCGTCACCTCATAACCGTCGGCAAGCATCCCGTTGACCAAGGCACGTCCAATTAGTCCCGTGCCACCCGTCACCAATACCTTCATAACCGCTTTATCCTTCATTTTTTTTCTTACAACCACCGGACAGTAATCAACGTATACGTAAAATGCAGCAAACGGTTGAATCACTATCCACATGGCTTCGTCGCATTGAACGTTGGACGGTACTCACAGGTGCCGGTGTCAGTGCAGCGTCCGGGATACCAACCTATCGGGATAGAACCGGTCGTTGGCTCAGAGTTAATCCAATACAACATCAAGAATTTGTCGAGTCGCACAGCAAGCGACAGCGCTACTGGGCTCGCTCTATGGTCGGTTGGCGAGGGGTTGAAGCAGCACTTCCCAACGCGAATCACCACGGATTAGCCACGCTTGAGCGTTTGGGAAAGGTTGACACGCTGATTACGCAAAATGTTGACCGACTGCATCAGCGAGCAGGCTCGCAGAACGTGGTCGATCTGCACGGCAGGCTGGATCGCGTAACCTGTCTGAGCTGTGGCACGTACGAGGCAAGGGATTCGCTTCAGAGCCGGTTATTAGCAGCAAATCCCTTTGTATCCGAGTACAGTCACATAGCGCGCCCCGACGGTGATGCTGATGTACCCGATGACTACATATCGCAAACCGTAACGCCCGGCTGTCTCTCTTGCGGCGGCACACTCATGCCTGATGTGGTGTTTTTCGGTGGCACAGTGCCAAAACCACGGGTTGAGCAGTGTTTCGAGGCCATCGATCGATCGGCCGGATTACTGGTTGTTGGCAGTTCATTACAGGTATTTTCAGGGTTTCGCTTTTGCCGACACGCTCTAAAACGCAGCATTCCAATAATCATCGTCAACGAGGGACAGACCCGCGCTGACGACATAGCAACCCTCAAAATAGAAACGCAAGGCCTGCAGCGACTGGTTGCTGCCATTGATGAACTCGAGCCTTCAACAGAGAGAAAAACCGCGTGAGCACAACGATTGTTCTTTTTAGACAAGATCTCAGACTTCACGATCACCCGGCCCTCACGGCTGCAGCGCAGCGTGGCAGTGTTATCCCCGTATTCGTTTTAGATGATATGGCGTGTGGCGATTGGTCGATGGGTGGTGCCAGTCGATGGTGGCTGAAACAGAGTCTGCTGAGTCTTGGGCGGACAATCGCTCAAGGGGGTGGAAAGCTCCTCCTCCGCCGAGGCGATACATTGACCGTTTTAAAAGACATCCAAAGTCAGTCGGGTGCCGACGCGATCTACTTCTCGAGGCAATACCAACCATGGTCAGCTGGTACTGAAAAGGCCATTAACGATACGTTCAGTGGAAGTGGAGTCGAGGTAAAGCGATACCCAGGGACACTGCTACACGAACCCGGCTCAGTGCTCACTGGCTCGGGTACTGGCTTCAAGGTATTTACGCCCTTTTGGCGAGCCGCCCTAAAACTACCCGTTGCGATGCCGCTGCCATCGCCCACGGTAAACTGGGCAGATTCGATATCTTCGAGTGAGGATCTCGACGCTTGGCTGTTAGACCCAGAAGAGGACTCTCGCGTACCGGACTGGGCAAAAGGATGGGAAAACATCTGGAAGCCCGGTGAGGACGGTGCTCACGGTGCGCTGGAGGCTTTTCTCGAAGCGCCTGTTGCGCATTATTCTGAGGGTCGTGATATTCCTGCGCGGCGCTACACCTCTCGGTTATCACCTCACCTGAAGTTCGGAGAAATCTCGCCCAGACAAGTCTGGGCCTCTGCACAACAACGAAAGCTGTCTGCACCCGAGTGGACCAGTGCCATCGATAAGTTCCTCGCTGAAATAGGATGGCGAGAGTTTTGTTATCAGCTGATTGATCTGTTTGATGCCATGCCTGATCGCCCCTTCAAGGATCAGTTTGCGGGGTTTCCCTGGGATAATAGCGAGGCGCACCTCAAGGCTTGGCAATCTGGTATGACGGGCTACCCTATCGTGGACGCAGGTATGCGGGAGCTGTGGCAAACAGGCTTCATGCATAACCGCGTTCGGATGATCGTCGCTTCTTTTTTAACCAAACATTTACTCGTTCATTGGTTAGAAGGCGAACGCTGGTTCTGGGACTGCCTTTTGGATGCAGACATCGCCTCCAATGCCTGTAGCTGGCAATGGGTTGCGGGATCAGGCGCAGACGCTGCCCCCTACTTCCGTATCTTCAACCCGATAGCACAGGGTCAGAAGTTCGATCCTGAGGGTGAATATGTGAAGCGGTGGTGTCCTGAACTCGCTGAGTTGCCGAAGAAGTTTGTGCACGCACCCTGGGAAGCGCCACCAATGACGGTTGCCAGTGCTGGCGTTGAGCTCGGTAAAAACTACCCTGAACCGATTGTGGACCACAAAACGGCTCGTCAGGGTGCATTAGATGCCTATGAGGTCATCAAAAAAGCCAGTTAAGCCTCGTCAATAATCGCCACCGCGCGTGTCCAGCCAGCAGAACCGCCACGCACCTTATGTGGGAAGCAGCTGACGGTAAAACCATGATCAGGCAGCGCCTCAAGATTGTGCATCTTCTCTAGGTGACAGTACCCGATATCGCGCCCTGCTTTATGACCTTCCCAAATTATGCTTGCGTCTTTATCGACCGCATAACGCTCTGCCGTGTAGGAGAATGGCGCGTCCCAGCTCCATGCATCGGTGCCCGTTACGCGAACACCACGCTCTAAGAGGTACATCGTGGCCTCGTAACCCATACCTGCCCCTGCGTTCACGTAATCCTCACTTCCGTACCGCTTACCGGCAGAGGTGTTTACAAGAACAATGTTTAGGGGCTCTAGTGTTACGCCAATTCTCGCAAGTTCAGCCTCGACATCACTTGCGGTTACAACATAGCCGTCCGGCTTATCTCGGAAGTCGAGCTTTACACCGGGCTGAAAACACCACTCGAGCGGCACCTCATCAATCGTGATCGCGCGTTCTGCACCACCCGCTTTGTTATTCATCGTACTGTGGTAATGGTAGGGCGCATCCAGATGCGTGCCGTTGTGTGTGCACAGCTGAACCATCTCGATAGCCCAACCTTCGCTGTCAGGCAGCTCCGATTTATCGAGGCCTTCGAAGAAGTCAGCCATTTGTTCGGCGCCCGCATCGTGGCGGATGTAATCAATCTTCGGCCGCATAGGTGGCGGATCGCTTACGACGTCGTTTTCTAGGAAAATAGACAAATCGATGAATCGACGCATGGTTGGCCTCCTCTGGTTGCGATCAGATTAATTGCGATCGTGTCTGACTTTACCTGCAGTGAGCGATGACATCTAACACTTCTGCATCTTGGCAAATCGTGCTGTCAGCACTACTGTTCTCGTCACATCAACTTACTGTGAAGCCACTATGACATCTCTCCGTTCGAAACTGCTGCTTGCAACCGCTGCTTGCCTTAGTTCCGGGGCCTTTGGCGGACGAATGACTTTTTCATTGCCCTTTGCGACAACCGCTGGGTCGTTGCTCACAATATTGGCAATGGTAATAAATAGGGGTTGTGGCTTCCCTTCCTGGTCCACAAGGTGAAAGTATTTTTGGTGTTCACGCATGGAAGAGATCAGTGCCTCTGAGGGCACCTCGAGAAAATCGGCATCAAAGCTACCTTTAATAGCTTGCGGCCACTCCACAAGGCCACAGACTTCATCCAGTAGTTCACTATCGATCTCGGCCTTGAGTCCCTCCGACGTCGCTATATCGATGACTTGTTGCTCAATGCGCTGGCGCCGCCCATGAAAGTCGGCAATGACAAAGCCGTCCATCAGGGCTTGTTCATAATCAATAGCCTTGCTCAGCGCGATAGGCTCCGGATGGTGGAAACGGTGTCCCCGGGTATAGCGATCGGCAGCGCAATCGAATAGAGATAGATCTAAGACCTCCTCATCTAGCAGGGCTACTAACCACTGAACTGGGCGCAGGCACTCGTGGCGACTCCGGCCCCAGC
>CAJXZI010000136.1 GCA_913063005.1 uncultured Halieaceae bacterium
CTATCGAAACACTCGTTGTATCCGTATACGATGATGTGCCTGAAACGATGCACCGATGGGCGCAGCTTTCGCTACTCGCGCATCTATTGAAACTTGAAATTGAAGGCCGGGCTCAGCAGGAGGCCGGTGTGTGGTCACTCACCTAGTCGTCCTAGAGAACGATCGCTCGAACATACTAACGATAACAGCTAAACATAAACGCTATACAGAGAGGTAAATCATGCAAGGCTTGATGATGGATTTCCCACTGACGATTACGTCAATCATGGAGCACGCAGAACGTGTGCACGGAGCGCAGGAGATCGTATCCGTAACGCGAGACAACCCCAGGCACCGCTACACCTACGCTGACGCATTCGGTCGAGTGCGCCAGCTCGCTAACGCCATGAATGCCTGGGGCATGTCACCCAGCGATCGTATTGCGACGCTTGCTTGGAATGACTATCGGCACTTTGAGACCTACTACGCCTCTGCGTGCTCGGGCTATGTGTGCCATACCATTAACCCGCGTCTCTTCCCCGAACAGATTGTCTACATCATCAATCACGCAGAAGACCAGTACGTATTTTTAGACCCTGACTTCTGGCCGTTGATCGAGCAGGTCGCTCCACAGTGTCCCGGTGTGAAGGGTTGGGTCGTGATGACCAGCGCCGAACACATGCCAGAGACGTCTTTGGAAAATGTACACTGCTACGAAGATGTTATCGCGGGTCAGTCTAATAGCTTCGAGTGGCCTGCAATCGACGAAAACGAAGCGTGCGCACTTTGCTACACCTCTGGCACCACGGGTAACCCCAAAGGTGTTCTCTACAGCCATCGTTCTACTGTGTTGCACACTTACGCCACGATGATGCCGGACTCGATGAATATTTCGTCTGCAGATGTGGTACTCCCCATTGTTCCTATGTTCCACGTCAACGCCTGGGGTAACCCCTACGCCTGTCCTGTAGCGGGCGCAAAGATGGTAATGCCTGGCAATAAGATGGGTGATGGTCCAACGCTGGCGGCGCTGATCAACGAAGAGGGTGTCACCATGTCAGCGGGAGTGCCTACCGTTTGGTTGAATCTGCTCGCACACTTGCGAGCCAGCGGTGAGCGCGTTGATACGCTGCAGCGCGTTGTTGTTGGCGGCTCAGCCTGTCCGCTCTCAGTGATGGAGGAGTTTGATACCTACGGTGTAGATACTCGCCACGCCTGGGGGATGACGGAAATGAGTCCACTGGGTACATCGAACTCTTCGGGCGCTCGACGAAACCAATACGACGCCGAGACCTTTGCCAATATGCGAACCAATGTGGGTCAGCCCATCTTTGGGGTTGAGGTGAAGATCACCGACGACGATAACAAGGAATTGCCTTGGGACGGCGTGGCCTTCGGTGCGCTTAAAGTGCGTGGACCATGGATTTGCTCAAGTTACTTCAAGCTCGACGGTAGCTCTGCGCACGAGGAAGACGGTTGGTTTGAAACAGGCGACGTTGCCAGCATCGATGCTCGCGGTAACGTATCGATTACCGACCGTACGAAAGATGTGATTAAGTCGGGCGGTGAGTGGATCTCATCGATCGAGGTGGAGAACTGCGCGACAGGTCATCCCATGGTGGCCGAGGCTGCGGTTATTGGCCGCATCCACCCCAAATGGGGCGAGCGTCCATTGTTGATTGTGGTGAAGAATGGCGAGGGTGATGTCACACCCGATGAACTCAAAACCTTCTTGGATGGCAAGATTGCGAAATGGTGGATTCCAGATGATGTTCAGTACATCGAGGAAATGCCACACACTGCGACGGGCAAAATCCAGAAGATGAAGCTGCGGGAAATGTTTGACGACTACCAGTTCCCGGCTTAAGTCGCGGAAATGACAGACGAAGCCCCGCTCTCGCGGGGCTTTTTTATGTCTGCCTCTAAAGCGCGGTGACCCCGCCGGGCAACCCCCAAGCCTTTTTTGCACATGACCTTTCTGCACAGAGCTCTCGTGCAAAGGACTCTCGTGCACAGGACTTCTATGAACAAGCCTTTTGTGCCCAAGTCTTTTGTATAACTGCTGTGTATGGGACTATGTTTTGGCGAAAAATAAGCAGTAGAAAATAGCCATGTCCGAATCCACGCCTTCTTTTTGGCAGCAGCTCCTAGGGCGGCGCATGATTATCTGCGTCTTCACGGGGTTTGCCTCTGGGATGCCGCTGTATTTGCTTCTGCAACTTGTGCCTGCTTGGCTAAGAGACAGTGGTGTATCCCTGGCAGAAATCGGTCTCTTTGCTCTGGTTGGTTTGCCTTACACCTGGAAGGTTATGTGGGCGCCACTCATGGACCGGTTTAGCTTGCCGTTGGGTTTGCGCCGTGGCTGGATGCTACTCACGCAAATAGGGTTGATCCTCTCGATTGGGTTTATGGGGTCGATCGATCCGTCAGCCAATCTCAGTCTGGTCGCTGTTATGGCAACCATCATCGCTGTTTTCAGTGCCTCTCAAGATGTCGCCATCGACGCCTATCGGCGAGAGCTCTTGTCCGATGAAGAACTCGGTTTTGGAAACTCCGTCCACGTCCAGGCTTACAGAATTTCGAGTCTGATTCCGGGTTCGCTCGCGCTGATTTTGGCAGATCAGCTGCCCTGGGGGCTGGTGTTTTGGGTTACTGCCGCCTTTATGGGGGTTGGTGTAGGTTTGAGCCTTTTTGTCAGTGAGCCCGAGCGTCCAGCGCTACAACAGCGCGATATCTATACGACGGTAGTCAAGCCATTTACCGACTACATCGACCGGCGAGGTGTCAAAGGCGTTCTGCTCGCGATGGTGTTTATGGTGCTCTACAAGCTGGGCGATAACATGGCGACTGCTCTATCGACCCCTTTTTATCTAGACTTAGGTTTTACCAAAACTGAGATCGGTATTTGGGCAAAGAACGCGGGCTTGTGGAGTAGCATTGCCGGCGCTATGTTGGGCGGCGCCATTATGCTGCGTATCAGCATCAATAAAGCACTCTGGTTATTCGGATTCGTCCAGTTATTAAGTATTGGCGGGTTTGCCATCCTTGCGCTGAGCGGTCCCATTGTTTGGCTACTTGCCGCTGTTATTAGTTTTGAATATCTGGGCGTTGGACTCGGCACTGCGGCTTTTGTGGCTTATATGGCAAGAGAGTCCAGCCGAACTTTTGCCGCAACGCAGTTTGCCTTGTTCACCGCATTGGCTGCGTTTCCGCGGTCCATGGCAAACGCCGCCACAGGCTTTTTGGTTGAGAGTGTCGGTTGGGTTGAGTTCTTCCTTATCTGTATGCTCGCAGCTGTTCCGGGGATGTTGCTGCTCCTTTGGGTGGCGCCTTGGACTGCCGACGAGAGCGATCTTGATAAGAGGGCTGCCGATGAGAGATTCCGATAAGAGTGGCTCCGATGTGCGTGGCTCTGATGGGAAGGGCTTCAATCAGACGGGCTCCGATGCGCGTGGTTCTGATGCGTTGTAAGAGGGCGACGAGGCCCTTGTTTCACGTGATTAAATTGTTTCGCCTGATTAACGTGTCCACTCTGCAGGATCAATGGCCTCAGTCGTGTCCGCTCTCTCTGATCTGTGAACCGATATTGCCTAGGAGGTCTGACGACCCCAACGCTCGCTCCGCAACAGCGATTTATCGTCGAAACGTTAAATGCGTATCTGCCTCGGGTTTCTCCGCAGGGCCCTTTATGCGTTGCCTGTTCAAGGTTTTCTAGTCATGCGTTTTCTAGTCCTGCGTTTTCTAGTTATGCGTTTTCGGGGCATGTGTTTTCTGGTTAAGAGTTCGCTGGTTTCGAGTTCCCTGTTTGTGAGTGCGTTGGCATTCGCCTCTGAAGAGCTGGCTCACCAAACAGGTGACAAGGTTGAATCTATTAGCGCCTCCGTTGTCGGCTCGTTACTCAGTACTGATCAGATTCTAGAAACCTTTTCGGACACGCTCGATCGGGGAGCCGTTCAAGGTGGAAGCGGGATTTCAGCCGAGACCCGTTGGTACGCGGGCGGTCGCTTTGAGACACGTTGGTGGCGCGAGGGCGAGGGCGATGATGCGCCCAACAAAGTCAATCGGGTAACGGGTCAATGGACGGCGAAAAATAACCAGCGTTGTGTCGTCTTTGATCATGCGCCAGATGACCCGTGGCAGTGCGCTGCTGTATTTCAAAGTGATGACGGTAGACTGGTTTCGCTCAACCCTGACGGTAGCGTGCACGGGGTTCACCAAATAGCGCCGCTTGAATTATCTGCTGAAGACCCGCACTAATACCCCTTACCGCGCAGCCGGTGCTGGAATAGACTGATGCGACTGATGTAGCCGAGGAACAGCCAAATGCCATTTCTGCTGCTTGCCTATCCCTTCCTGGAGTTTTGGTCACTGTTGGAGCTGAGCGCTCAGGCAGGCGCTCTCGCAACGATCGTCTACATTTTACTTATGATCGTTCTCGGCTACTGGCTGCTTCAGATGGCGGGACGCTCAGCACTACTGACGGCAGGTCGCTTTCCCTCGGCTGCTGCACTTCGGGGGCAGTTGTTTGCAGGCGAGATCAGCGTCGCCTTTGGTGCGGTGCTGTTAATGATCCCCGGTTTAATTTCCGACGTCCTCGCGCTGTATGTTTTCTTGCGGGCAGCCTTGAAAGCGGTTTTCGGGGAAGGCGGTTTGCGCCAGGGGCCTCGCACCGCACAGCCCGAGCGAGATATCCCGAATCGGACAGCCAACAGCGAGACCGAGCGGGGGCCTGTGACCCTTGAGGGCGATTTTTCTCGCGTCGACGACGACTAAAAGCCCCTCCCATTAGTTACCTTTTCGACTCTTTTTAGCACTCTCGGCCTTTGAGTGCTAAAAAAGGCTTGAAATTGTTTTTTGAGTCCCCATTATTCCCTCAGCCCTCTCTGGGGGATAACTAAGTAATCGTCATTTTGGAGATTGAAACCCATGAATATTCGTCCGTTGTACGACCGAGTTGTCGTTCGTCGTAAGGAAGAAGAAGAGACCTCGGCTGGTGGCATCGTCCTCCCAGGTTCAGCAAAAGAAAAGCCTAATCAGGGTGAAGTGGTTGCAGTTGGTGCCGGCAAAGTGCTGGACAACGGTGAGCAGCGCCCTCTGACAGTTCAGGTTGGCGACAAGATCGTTTTCGGTCAGTACGCAGGCAGCAACACCATCGAAGTGGATGGTGAAGAGCTGATCCTCATGAGCGAAGGCGAAATCTACGCCGTTATCGACTAAACACTACAGTCCAACGATAGTTAAGGAATTTAGACATGGCAGCTAAAGACGTATTTTTTGGTGATTCTGCTCGCCAGCGCATGCTGGTCGGTGTGAACACACTGGCAGACGCCGTTAAGGCAACACTGGGTCCTAAGGGCCGCAACGTAATCCTCGAGAAGTCATTCGGTGCGCCGACTGTCACCAAAGACGGTGTCTCAGTCGCAAAAGAAATCGAATTGGCGGATCGTTTCGAGAACATGGGCGCACAGATGGTGAAGGAAGTTGCTTCACAGGCATCTGACGTCGCTGGTGATGGAACCACGACTGCAACCGTTCTCGCTCAGTCAATCGTGAACGAAGGCCTGAAAGCGGTAGCGGCAGGCATGAACCCAATGGACCTCAAGCGTGGCATCGACAAAGCCGTTGCTGCAGCGGTTGAGGCAGTGTCTGGCATGGCATCGCCTTGCGAAGACAACACGGCGATTGCTCAGGTTGGTACTATCTCAGCTAACAGCGACGCGTCTGTTGGCGAAATCATCGCAGAAGCGATGGAGAAGGTCGGTAAAGAAGGCGTTATTACGGTCGAAGAGGGCTCTGGTCTTGAGAACGAACTCGACGTTGTAGAGGGCATGCAGTTCGATCGCGGTTACCTCTCGCCTTACTTCATCAACAACCAAGACAACA
>CAJXZI010000137.1 GCA_913063005.1 uncultured Halieaceae bacterium
TCAACGTGTCGACATTGTTGATGACTGTTTAAATGTTCGCGATCTGGACCCCGAGGTGAGCTGCTGCTTGATGAGGGAGCCTGTCGAGTCATCACAACTTCTGGGCGATCCCTGTTACCCGTTGGAGTTAAATCAGTCTCGGGCGAGTTTACACGCGGTGATCTTGTTCGGTGTGTGAATAGCGACGGCGAGGAGGTGGCTCGCGGCCTCATCAACTATGGCACCGAGGATGCTCAACGACTATTGGGTCGTCCTTCCGCTGATATCGAAGCGATACTTGGTTTTGGCGGTGAGGAAGAGTTGATACACCGCGATAACCTCATCACCGTGAGGTAGTCAGGATAATCCTATGGCAGTGATTTTAAGTTATGCCGTTGCGCTGTTTGTAGCCTCGTGGCTCGGTGGATGGCTTCCGCGTCGTTATGAGTTCACGCACACACAAACACAGCTGGTGATGAGTCTCGTCGCAGGTCTGATGTTAGGCGTGGCTGGCTTTCATCTTATCCCACACAGTTTTGAGCTGGGACAATCGATCGACCGCACCATGTATTTTGTTGTGGGCGGCTTGGTTTTTGTGTTGCTCTTATTGCGACTCTTTCATTTCCATCAGCACGACATCGCCACTGACGGTGAGTCGTGTGCTCATGCGAACGAACATGATCATGCGCACGCTCACGACCACGCACACGCCCCGCGTGACGTTGGTTGGGTGGGTTTATTCCTTGGGTTAAGTATTCATACGATTCTTGATGGCGTTGCGCTCGGTGCGATTTTACGCGTTGAGCAAGGGGCGATTTTGCTGCCAGGCTTGGGCGTTTTTGCCGCTATCTTGCTGCACAAGCCTCTGGATTCTTTATCTATCGAGACGATGATGCGTCTCGACGGCTGGAGCGAGCGGCAACGAAGCATCATAAATGTGATCTTCGCACTTCTTTGCCCGATTGCCGCATTGCTCTTTTATGTTGGGTTCAGCGGCCCAATCGCCAGCGTCTTGCCGGCTGCATTGGCGTTTTCTGCGGGTGCGTTTATGTGTATTGCACTGGCCGACCTCTTGCCTGAGGTGCAGTTTCACAGCCACGATAAATTGGTGTTAACGGGTAGCTTTTTGGCGGGTTTACTGGTCGCCTTAGCCCTTGGGGTGTTTGAGCCGCACTTTCATCAGTAAAGGCATCAATAAGTGCCTAGATGATCAATGGTGTCATTAATAACTTGCGGCGAGGGTATCAATCGGCCTGGTAAGACACTCCCCTGCGACTTCAGTTAACAGTGGCTGGCTAGGTGTTACTCGCTACCCAGCTTACGTGCTTCTTCTTTCGTGATTGCCGCGTCGTATTTGGGTGCGTTCCACCCCACTAACTGCTCGTTAACCAAACGTGTGAGTACATCGATGTGCTGTGGCGTCGCGTTGAGACAAGGGATGTATTCGTAGCGCTCGCCACCCGCCTCAATGAAGTAGTCGCGGTTTTCCATACCGATTTCTTCGATGGTCTCGAGGCAGTCAGCAGAGAAGCCAGGGCAGATGATTTGAAGCGATTTTACGCCCTGCTCTGGAAGCCCCTGGAGTGTCTCGTCGGTGTAGGGCTTTAACCATTCATCTCTGCCAAACCGAGACTGAAACGTCGACATGTACTCATGCGCCTCGAGCCCTAGCTCAGCGGCAACCAGTCTGGAAGTCTTCATGCACTGGCAATGGTAGGGGTCACCTTCCAATAGGTAGCGTTTTGGCATGCCATGGTAGGAGAGAACTAGCTTATCGGCGCGCCCATGGGCCTCCCAATGCGCGCGAATACTGTCGGCTACCGCTGATATGTACGCGGGATGGTCGTGATACGAACTTACAAATCTGAGGTCGGGTAACCATCGCTGCCCCTGAAGCTCGTCTGATAACGCATCAAACGTTGAGGCAGTCGTCGGACCACCAAACTGTGGGTAGAGGGGAAGCACGATGAGTTGCTGCACACCCTCCTCGAAGAGTGCCCGAGTCTGCGAGGCGATCGAGGGCTGGCCGTAGCGCATAGCGCCTTTGACAATAATGTTGTCACCCCATTCCTCGGCCAACTGTGCTGCGACACCGGCAACTTGATCCTCTAAGTGATAGAGCAGCGGCGAACCTCGGTCTGTCCAGACTTCTGAATAAGCTTCGGCGGATTTCTTGGGACGCGTTGTCAAAATAAAGGCATGAAGGATCATCCACCACAGCAGGCGCGGTACTTCCACAACACGAGGGTCCCACAAGAATTGCTTCAAGTAGGGACGAAGGGCTTTTGCCGTGGGCGCCTCGGGGGTGCCGAGGTTGGTTAGCAAAACACCGATTTTGGGTTGGGTGCCGTGGTCGTAATTCGACGCACCAATAAATCTCATAACAAATCCTGTGGTAAACCGAGCCAACAACGCAGGTAGTGCGCACTCCACCCTACGCACGTCGTTGATGCACGGATGCTATTCTAGCGCGTTATTCGATTTGACTCGCCCCCCTGCGGCCCCCTATAACTCCCCTCACAAAAAAATAATTCTGGGAAATACAATGAGCCTGACATTCGACTCTGCACGAATACCGAACCCGCACTTAACCGAGGATCATTTGGCGTGGCGTGATGCTCTGAGACGCTTCATTGATAAAGAGATCATGCCCTACGCTGACGATTGGGATGAGGCGGGTCATATTCCTATCGAGCTTTGGCCGAAGGCGGCTGAAGTTGGTCTCTTGGGTGCGGGTTATCCCGAGCAATACGGCGGCATGGAGACCGATAGCTGGCACAACTGGATTATCAACGAGGAGCTCTCGCGTGTGGGTGTCGGTGGCTTGTCTGCATCGCTCATGGTTCACGGTATTGGGCTGCCTCCAGTCATCAATTGGGGCACCGAGGAAATGAAGGCTCAGATTGCACCGCCAGTTCTGCGCGGTGAATCTTGGATTTCACTGGGTATCACTGAACCCGGTGGTGGCTCGGATGTGGCGAATTTGAAAACCACCGCAGTTCGCGATGGCGATCACTACATCGTAAACGGCTCAAAAACCTACATTACAGGCGGTATGCGAGCCAATTACGTCTCTACTGCCGTGCGAACCGGTGGTGAGGGTGCGACGGGTGTTTCGATGTTGCTGATTCCAACCGATTCAGAAGGATTCTCGCGAACACCGCTCGATAAGAAGATGGGCTGGTGGGCCTCGGACACGGCGACCCTATATTTCGACAACGTCCGAGTGCCGGTCTCGAATATTATTGGGCAAGAGAACCAAGGCTTTAAAGTCATCATGACCAACTTCAACTCAGAGCGCATGGGAATGGCTGCTTCCATGGAAGCGCTTGGCCGTGTGTGCATGGAAGAGGCGGTTGCTTGGGCGACCGAGCGGCAGACTTTTGGAAAGCGTTTGGCTGATCACCAGGTGATTCGCCACAAGATTGCTATGATGAAGCAGAGGCTTAATGCGACGCAGGCGTACATTCGCATGTGTTACGAGGCGATTGAGGCAGGTGAGCCCAATGCGGGCGATATCGCGCTATTGAAAGTGCAGGCCAGCGAGGTCATGGAATTCTGTGCGCGGGAGGCGATGCAGATTCTCGGCGGGATAGGTTACATGCGAGGAAATCGTGTCGAGCGGATTTATCGCGAGGTGAGGGTCAACGCGATCGGCGGTGGCTCTGAAGAAATTATGCGTGATTTGGCGAGTCGCCAGTACGGGCTCTAGCTCGCGTCCAAGAATAAAAGAGGAAAAGCGTTATGACTGCAGCTGAGACCAGCTTGAAGAACTTTCAGACCGACATCGATAAGTGGATGGCGGAAAATGTTCCAAAGAACCCGGGATTCCTATTGCCGCTCACCTTCTTGGAGGTGGGTACGGAACAGCAGCTCGATTTCTTGCGCGAGTGGCAGCACAAGCTATGGAGTGCGGGTTTCTTGGGGATGCATTGGCCAACGGAGTACGGCGGACAAGGGGCCGATCCTGCGTATCAAGGTATCGTTGATAAGGCCCTTTCTGCGCACAACGCACCGATTATCTTCAACACGATTGGACTCAACTGGACCGGACCCCTGCTGCTCGATGTGGGTAGTGAGGAAGACCGTCAGCGCTACATCAAGAATATCCTGACCGGTGAAGAGATCTGGTGTCAGGGCTTCTCGGAGCCTGACCATGGTTCTGACTTGGGTAACGTTCAAACCCGCGCGGTGAAAGACGGTGACGAGTACGTCGTTAATGGCAGCAAGGTTTGGACTACGCTGGGTAATTACGCTGACCACATGATTTTACTCGCGCGAACAGACACCAGTACGGCGAGAAAATACGATGGCTTGTCGTTCTTCCTCGCGCCGATGAAAGTTGATGGCGTTGAAGCCCGACCCATCAGAAAGGTGACCGGCGAGTTTGGCTTCAACGAGACCTTCTTCACTGATGCTCGCATCCCCGCAAGTTGCTTGTTGGGCGAAGAGGGTGGCGGTTGGCGCATGGCAATGAAGACCCTTGAGTACGAGCGTGGTGTGGTTGCCGGTCAGGCGAGCGCGCATATGAGCCAGTCCATCACTTTGGAAGACCTCATGGAGTCGATGCACGACTTCGAGCGCGATGGTGCTCCGATTCTAGAGGACGCGATGATCCGAGATGAGTTGGTTAAATTTGCGATCGAGGCCAAAGCGAATTCAATTAGCGATAGAAGAGCCGCAATACCAGCGCTTAACACCGACTATCCGTTCGGTATTGCTCTGTCGAACAAGTATCGACATACCGAATTTGCTCGTCGCATGAAGCAGATGGGTGCTCATGTTCAGGGTGCGCAAGGTGCGCTCTTCATGGACGACGAACAGTCTTACAAAGGCGGCTTCTGGCAGCGTGCTTACTTCGCTAACTTTGGTACCACCATTGGCGGTGGCACAACCCAAATCCAAGCCAATATCATCGGCGAGCATGTGCTCGGCCTACCCAAGTCTTAAGGAGGCTGAGAGATGACTGCCATTATTGGAAGCAAAAAGATCAATTTTTCTGAAGAGCAGGGGATGCTGCTCGATGTGGCGCGCGAGTTTGTAAAGGACAAGTCACCCGGCAGCGAAGTGCGCAAGTTTTTAGAGAGCGAGGAGGGCTTCTCGCAGCCCGTCTGGCAGGAGTTGGTTGAGCTTGGCTGGACAGGCATTAACCTGCCCGAGTCGGTGGGAGGCTCCGGGCTCGGGATTGCGGCGTTGATACCCGTGGTCGAGTCGATGGGTAAGGGCTTAATGGGTACACCGCTCGTCTCGACCGTACTCGCGTCCGAGTTAATTAGGCGCGCGGGCGGTATCGCTGAGGAAGATATCCTCGAAGATATCTCAGGTGGCTGCGCGGCAACCGTTGCCTATCTTGATAGAAGCGACTGGGGCGGGGCGAATACCGGCGTTGCGGTCGATGCTCAAGGCGTCCTCTCCGGAAGTAAGTTCATGGTCTCTGATGCGGCCCATGCGGCGTGGATTGCTGTGGTTGGATCCAACGAGGCGGGTGAGACTGTTGTGGCTCTGGTTTCAGGGGATGACGTGTCTGTAGAGGCGCAAAAAGGGCACACACTCATCGACTTAACAAAGCGAGCGGCAACGATCGACTTTACGGGCATCAAGGCTCAGCGTGTTTTGAGTGGCCCCAAAGTTGAGTCAGCCATCCGAGATTATTTGTTAATCGGGGCGCTACTGACGGCCGCAGAAGCGGTGGGTTCTACTTCCGCCTGCCTTGCTGGCATCGTGGATTACCTCAAGACGCGCAAGCAGTTCGGTAAGTTGATTGGTTCTTTCCAAGCGCTGAAGCACCCTACCGTAGATATATACGTAGGCATGGAGCAGTCGCGATCGCTGGTTTACCACGCGTCGAGTGAAATCGATGACGGTCCGTTGAGTG
>CAJXZI010000138.1 GCA_913063005.1 uncultured Halieaceae bacterium
ACGTTTACTTAATATGCTCGACACCCAATGTGTCACGAATACCTTGAAGTGAGAGTGCAGAGGGTTGGGTTGGGCCTAGGGCGGTAGTCAGGTGTCTGGCGGTTTTCCAGGTGTCCGCGCGCCTCCCCGCATTTTGGTGGGAAGTCACGCTGGATTTAGGCGCCTCGTTGCGATGCCTACCTAGGTGAGCAGTCGAGTTAGGATGCCTTCGTAAATCGCCGCTAGCTTGGGGATGTCTGAGATAAGCACATGCTCGTTGCGTTGATGGATCGACTCGTTGATCACGCCAAGTTCGATAATTTGCCCACCCATTTTTGCAATAAACCGTCCGTCTGAGGTTCCCCCGCCCGTACTCAATACGGTGTCGACACCAGTCACGTCGCTGACGCTTTTTGTTGCGGCATCGACAAGCTCACCGGGCTCAGTTAGAAACGGATTACCGCTTAACTGCCAGTCAATCTCATAATCAACGCCAGAGTCATCGAGGACTGCCTGACATTTTTCTTTGATACCGTCGGCGGTTATCTCAGTTGAGAACCGCAGGTTGAAAATAGCGGTAAGTTCACCCGGAATCACATTAGTGGCGCCTGTTCCGGACTGAATATTTGAGAACTGAAGTTGTGTTGGATCAAAGAAATCATTGCCCTGATCCCACTCAAGTGCGCTCAGCCGCTGCAGCACCTCGAAAGCTCTGTGCATGGGGTTATCCGCGAGATGCGGGTACGCAACATGGCCTTGCTTTCCTTTTATGGTGAGGGTTGCATTGATTGAACCACGGCGCCCGTTTTTTATGGTATCGCCGAGCTCGGATGTGCTTGAAGGCTCTCCAACGACACACCAGTCGATTGATTCGCCTCTGGCCATGAGTGTGTCTACCACATGACGTGTGCCGTAAATTGCGGGTCCTTCCTCATCGGCAGTGATCAAAAATCCAATGCGCCCGTTGTGATCCGGATGTTTGGCAATGAATGATTCCGTTGCAACAACCATTGCCGCGAGGCTCGATTTCATATCGGCTGCGCCACGGCCAAACAAGAAGCCGTCTCGTTCCGTTGGCGTAAACGGATCGCTATCCCAGTATTCCAATGGTCCCGGGGGCACGACATCGGTATGCCCCGCAAAGACAAGAAACGGGCCTTCATCGCCACGCGTCGCCCAAAGATTCAGCACTTCCTCAGCAGGTAAAGACTCACAGGTAAAGCCAATGCGGCTGAGCCGCTCTGCCATGAGCGGCTGACAGCCATCGTCAGCCGGTGTCACCGACTGTTTTTCGATCAGCTCCTTGGTGAGAGCTATGGCATCGGTATGCGCTTTAGTTGTTTGCATGAAGGCTCTCATTGAGCTCGATTGCTGTTTTATTGGTGAGACATTCTACAGCTCCCGACTGTGAATTCCGACGGAAGAGTAAGTCGGAGCGACCGGCAAGATGTCTCGCGGCGATGGTCTCAATCGTATTTTTTTGATCATCGAGCACCGCTACCTTCGTTCCGGCGGTGACGAAAAGGCCGGCCTCAACCGTACAGCGATCACCCAGCGGTATCCCGAGCCCTGCGTTTGCACCGATCAAACATTCTTCACCGACCGAGATAATGATGTTTCCGCCGCCGGATAACGTGCCCATGGTGGAACAGCCACCGCCAAGATCAGAGCCCTTGCCCACCATGACACCCGCTGAGATTCGGCCTTCCACCATGCCAGGTCCTTCGGTGCCCGCATTAAAGTTGATGAAGCCCTCGTGCATAACGGTCGTACCTGCACCGAGGTGAGCACCAAGACGAACTCTCGCACTGTGGGCGATTCGAACACCGGCGGGCACGACGTAATTCGTCATTTTTGGGAATTTATCGACGCTCGCGACTTCCAGTACCCGTCCCTGTAGCCGAGCAGTTAACTGACGATCTGCAAGTTCGTTTAAATCAACGGGACCCTCGTCAGTCCAAGCAACATTAGGAAGTAGCGGAAAGATGCCAGACAGGTCTGTCCCGTGCGGTTTTACAAGACGGTGGGAGAGCATATGCAACTTTAAGTAGGCGTCCTCCACTGTCTCGGGAGCCTGATTGCCTGCGAGCGAGGAAGCGACCACTCTGCGGCCGCTGTCACGTAATCGTTCGGCGAGCACCGCTGTCGACTCATCGTTAGCAGCCCTGCAGTCCTTTGCGAGTGACGACAGTGCCGTATTGTCGAGCGTACCGGATACTGATTGAAGTGCATCGGCTGAGGCACCAGATATATTTGCTTTGGGCGCCGGAAAGAAAACATCGAGGATATCGCCATTAGCATTTTCAGATGCTACGCCGAGACCAAAGCCGTGGAGAGTTCCTGACATCGAGTACGTACTCCTAAAGTGTGAAGTTAATGAATAGGTTTTTTGAAACGCTTTATAAGCGACTTCAAGCCGTGTCTTTCTGAAAACGTTAGGAAAAATACGTGGCGTAAGTCTCTGCTTTGAACCCAACATCCAATATGTCGTTGTGTTCTAACACCGGACGTTTTATCAACGTTGGGTTTGCTAGCAAAACGCCAACTGTGTTCCCTGTCTGCGCCTCGATCCGCTCTTCCTCCGACATATTCTTCCACGTGGTGCTGCGCTTATTGACCATCTTTTCTGACCCAAGCGTTGAGACCCAACGTTCAATTTGAGAGGCGGGTGGTGTGTTCTCACGCACGTCAACAAAGGTGTAGGCAAGATTCTGCGCCTCTAGCCACTTTCGTGCTTTCTTGACGCTGTCGCAGTTTGGAATGCCATAGATCGTAGTCATGTTTTACTGTCTCTCGATTTGATCAGTTAAGGTTTGTTCACACGCTTGGGGTGCTTTCGCGTCGGATAGCATGTGGTGCAAATTTCGCACACGCGACCATCACAGCCTCTAGCGGTGCAAAATTCTCTGCCATAGAAAATAATTTGGAGATGGAGGTCGTTCCATCGACTTTTTTTAAAGACACGTTTTAAGTCGCGCTCAGTTTCATTGACATTTCGCCCTCGGGTTAAACCCCATCGCTGGGCCAAGCGGTGTATGTGTGTATCGACAGGAAAGCTTGGGACGCCAAAAGATTGAGCCATGACGACGCTGGCTGTTTTATGTCCCACCCCGGGTAGTTTTTCGAGGCTTTCGAAGTCTTTAGGGACCTCACCACCATGCTCTTCAATTAAGATTTCGCTGAGTCGACGAATCGCTTTAGATTTTTGTGGCGACAAGCCGCAGGGTTTGATGATCGCGCGAATGGTTTCAACACTCTTGCCAGCCATATCAAACGGATTATCGGCTAGTGCAAACAATGCAGGGGTGACCTGATTCACGCGCTCATCGGTGCACTGTGCGCTTAATAGTACCGCAATCAAAAGCGTGTACGGATCGATGTGGTCAAGCGGCACCGGCGGATTGGGATAAAGCTCTTGCAAACGTCGATCAATAAACGCGACTCGCTCTTCTTTAAGCATATTGCCTGTCATGTGCTTAACGTCTCACCCTCGCTCTAGCCAGTGACGTATTCGGTCTGCTGCCTCAAGCGTCTCAGTCATTGTTGCAACGAGTGCCATGCGAATATGACCAGCGCCAGGATTGACATCGTTCACGGACCGACCCAAAAAACTGCCGGGTAGAACGGCCACGTTGGTATGGCTGAGTAATTCCCTCGCAAATACCGTGTCGGGCGTTGGCGTTTTTGGCCATAAATAGAAACCAGCCTCAGGAATAGAGACGGGTAAGACGGGAGCTAGCCGCTCGGTTACCGCATCGAATTTGGCCCGGTAGAGCGCTCGGTTTTCAACGACATGTTCCTCATCAGACCATGCGGCGATACTCGCAAACTGATGGTGCAAAGGCATCGCACATCCGTGGTAGGTGCGGTAGCGTTTAAATTGCGCTATCAGGTTGGCATCACCCGCAACGAACCCCGAGCGCAATCCAGGTAAATTTGATCGCTTCGATAGGCTGTGGAACACCAAGCAGTTCTTAAACGCGGTATTTCCGTAGCTCTCGGCGGCTTGAAGCAGTCCCACTGGTGGCCGCTCCTCGTCGTAGTACAGCTCGCTGTAGCACTCGTCACTGACTAAAATCGTATCGTGCTCGAGTGCCTTTTCGATCAAGTAGTGGAGGTCGGTTTCGGGGATCACCGCGCCGGATGGGTTGCCAGGGGTGCATAGAAATAGCATTTCACAGCGTTGCCAGTCGTCATTGGTCAGCATCCGATAGTCGGCCAAATGCCCCGTATCTTCATTAGCGGGAATCAGAAGGGGATCTACATTAGCCAACAAGGCCGCGCCTTCATAAATTTGATAAAACGGATTGGGTATGACGACACTGCCGGCGTTGCCGGGTGTTACAAGGGCCTGAGCAATGGCGAACAAGCCCTCCCGAGTACCGTTTACCGGGAGTACCTCGCTCGCAGGGTCGATAGCGTGAGTTTTGAACCGCGCAGCAATCCAGCGCGAGATTTGCTCTCTCAATTCCGCCGTACCGATGATGGTGGGGTATTTTGCAAGCTCCTCGATGGACGCAACAAGGGCCTCTAATACGTGTGCGGGGGGCTGGTGCTTTGGCTCGCCTATGGTGAGAGGAATGCGGCTAAGCGCAGGGAGATCCACGCCTGCTGTTAGCTCAGCGAGCTTTTCAAAGGGGTAGGGGTGAAGCGTGTTCATGCCAGGATTCATGCGGCTAATCCTTGGTCCAGAGCATTACAAACCTGCTCGCGAAGTTGCTCACACACCGCGTCATCTGCCAGCCGATCTCCCTGCTCATTCGTCAGAAAAAACACATCTTCCACGCGCTCCCCCAAGGTTTGGATTTTAGCGCCTTGAATGCTTATTCGGTTTTCAGCCATGATTTGCCCGACCCGCGCGAGTAGCCCGGGCCTGTCGGGTGAGCTCAGTTCCATGATCGTTAGGTTGCGATGCTGATCCTCAATGAATGTCACCTCGGTAGGTGATAAGAAGGAGCGCAATGTCCGATTCATGCGCTGGTTTCCTTGACTGACATTAGAAGCTTTGAGCGCCGTAATCAGAGATTGCTCGATCAAAGTCAAGGTCTCCGGCGCGCTGTCTATGGGCGAACCATCCGCTCTCAAGACAAAGAACGTATCGAGCGTGGCGCCGTCAGTGCCACTGTAAATCCGGGCGTCGTTAATGCTGAGGTCTAAAAGCTCAAGGGCTGAACATACTTTTGGAAATACATTGTCAGTGTCGTGGGTATGCACAAAAATCTGGGTTGCGTTGGCAATGAGTGATTCTGAAGACTGCTTGATCAGTACAAGAGGCTCACTACTTCCATCAAAGTCAGCAATTGCCTCGGTATGCCAAGCGACATCCTCTGGACGCTCACGAAGGAAATAATCGTCACCGCGATTTACCCAAATATCCGCTAGTTCATCGTCCAGAAAACCTCTGAATTCTAGGAGATGTGCCGCCGCTTTTTTTGTGGCTAATATGACGTCCTCACGCGCAATGGGATTGGCAAGGCCGCGACGAAGCGCCCGCCGGGTTTCCGTGTAAAGGTGCCTCAATAGTGAGCTACGCCACGCGTTCCACAGCTCGGGGTTCGTGCCGTTAATATCGGCAACCGTCAGAGTGAAAAGGTAATCAAGTCGCTCCTCGGTGGACACGTGTTCCGCAAACCGCTGGATCTCCTCTGGGTCAGATATATCGCGCTTTTGTGAGAAGGAACTCATGAATAGGTGGTTGCGAACTAGCCAGACGATCAGCTCAGTATCGGGCTCATCGAAAAAGTGTTGCTCACAGAATTCACGGGCATCGACTGCGCCGAGCTCGGAGTGGTCGCCAACTCTTCCCTTTCCATGTCGTGAAAAAGCGCAGCGATGAAAAGCAGGGAAGGGTTTCTAAGGCGCTGT
>CAJXZI010000139.1 GCA_913063005.1 uncultured Halieaceae bacterium
CATTCGAGGCCGCAAGCAAGGGCGGGGTCAAGCAGTGAAGAGGCGCGAGAAAAAAGGAGAGAACAGGCGAGATAACAGTTAAGAGAACACAAAAGACCTGTCCCATAGAGGGAAAAGGGTCAGAGGAAGGTCAGAGGAAGGTCAGAGTGAGGAGAGCGGTTCGGTAAAGGCGGCGTGGTTTGGCTTAGGAAGAAATATCCGAAAGTAAACCTTCTGATAGGTAGTTCTGTACTAGTAGGTAGTTCTGTAAAAGCACCGTTTTGCTGTTACGAGCAAAAAGCGGTTGTTATTTTTATGGGCTGAATGAGCGTGAGCGCTGGTGTCGCTTCATCTAAACTTGCGGCTTCTCTTTTAACGGCGCACTAGGGTTGACGGCGCACTAGGCCATAGGTTTGATGGAACTCATCCTCGATCTCTTATCACCGATGCAATTGCTCGCGGTGGGTGGTACCGCGATGGCGGCTGCCTTGCTTCGCGCCTTTACCGGTTTTGGCTTTGCGATGATTGCAGTGCCTGTGTTCTCGCTGTTGCTCCTACCCAGTGAGGCGGTGGTTTTGGCGGCGAGTTTGACCATTGTTGTGAGCACCACCAGCTACAAAGAGTGGTGGGGCAAGTTCCCGGTCGATCAGTTCAATCCAATGATTTTAGGGTCGCTGGGTGGCACTGCCGTGGGTGTTTACCTGTTGAGTGGTATGTCGAAGGCAGATTTTCAGCTCTGGATCGGGCTGTCCGTGATAGCGGCAACCTTGGTGACAGCGTTGGTGAGGCCGACGAACAAAGTGCGTGTTCCTAAGCGCCTAACCTTTGGCACAGGCATTGTCTCAGGCCTCATGAACGGTGCGTTTGCGATCCCAGGCCCCCCGGTGGTGGTCTACGCCATGGCGGTGATTCCCGAGGCTGCTGCGGCTAGGGCATTCTTGATGGCGTTTTTCTATGCGTCTAACGCCTTGGGTTTGGCGATGTTCACCATTGCGGGAATGGTGACGCTGACACCGCTGTTATTGCTGGTTCTGGCGTTTCCATTAACGCTTCTGGGGGACAAGACCGGGATCGCACTATTCCACCGATTTGGCAGCGCCTCTTACCGTCCTGTCGCACTGGTGGTTGCCATGAGCCTTGGCGTTTGGAACGTCTATTCAGGTTTGAGTTAACAACCTAAGATTTATCGAGCTTCGGGCTTCGGGCTTCGTGAGTAGGGCCTGCAACTCCGGGTGTGGGCTTACTGCTTGACGTTGTCGCGCACGATTCGGGCCTTGTCGCGCTGCCAGTCGCGCTGCTTCTCGGTGTCGCGCTTGTCGTGTTGTTTTTTACCCTGGGCAATCGCAATTTTTGCTTTTACCAAATGCCCCTTCCAGTACAGCGCTGTGCAAACGCAGGTTTGGCCCTTTTGAGTAATCGCCTGGTTTATCTTTGCCAGCTCTTTGGCGTGCAAAAGTAGCTTGCGGGATCGGGCTTTTTCTACGACGTAGTGTGTTGAGACCGTGTCTAATGGTGTTACCTGAGCACCCAACAAAAAAGCTTCACCTTTCGTCATCACGACAAAGGAGTCGGTGAGCTGCACACGCCCTGCACGGAGCGCCTTAACTTCCCATCCCATCAGCGAAACACCCGCCTCGAATGTATCGAGCAGGTGATACTCAAAACGCGCACGTTTGTTCTGCGCGATCGTATTGTCTGACGGTTTTTTTGTTTTGCCTTTGCTCATCGGCGCATTATACGCATGGCGGACTTGGGTGTCTGATGTTTATAGTGAGCGAATTGTTAAACGGGAAATTGATTTGGACAACAACGTTCAGAAACCGTGGCGAGGTCAAACCACGCTTATCTTGGCGCTGCTTGCCGTTGCGCTGGGTATGGGTAATGTTCTTCGGCTTCCGTACATCATCGGCGAGCAAGGCGGTGGCGCTTTTCTCATCGTTTACTGCCTTGTGCTCGCAACTGTCGTAGGGCCGTTACTCATCGCCGAGTTAACGTTAGGTAGTTTGGGACGCGCATCACCCATGGGTTCGATTCAGTGGGTCGCGTCACTCGCAAGTCGCGACACGCGCTGGCGATGGATTGGCGCACTGCAGGCGGTGCTCGCGTTCCTCGTCGCAACCTTACTCTTGGTGCCTATCGTGATTGGCGTTGAGGCAGGGTATGCCATCTACCAAGGCGAATGGGGTGCCGCTAGCGCGGGGGAAATTGTTGCCGCGTTGTCAGAGGTCGAAACAGCAGATCATCTGAGAGTTTTAGGCTTGGTCGTTGTTGTTGTCGTCTTCACCGCGCTCCCGGGTCCGCAGGTGGTATTGGCGGTCGTGGGTTGGCTTCTGGTGCCTCTGATTTTGGGGATGCTCTACATTGCGCTGAATTTTGCCTTCGACGTCGGCGATCTATCTGCTGCTAACGAGTGGTTATTCAAATACCGCCCCGAGCAGCTGTCTCAGCAGGGCGCCCTGACAGCAGCACTCGCTGCACTATCGACACTGGGCGCCGGTGTTGGCATAGGTCTGGTGTTTGGCAGTCGCTCGCCGCAGGGATTGCCCCTCGTACGTTCGGTGATCGCCGTCGGCATTTTAGATACCGCCATCATGTTGCTGACCGCCATTGTGATTGTGGCAGTGACTGCTGCGGTGGACGTGCGAATGACGCAGGGCTTGGCTTTGCTCGTCGTCTCTCTGCCCTATGCCTTTGTCAATCTTCCAACGGGTGAGTTGTACGGCATGCTGATCATGGCATCGATTTTGTTATCCAGCCTCGCCGCATTAATTGCGCTCATTGAGCCCATGGTTGCGATATTGGCTCGCGAGCTGGAGTCGCCCCGCCTGATTGCCATGGGCGCTATTGCCGCCGCTTTGTACGTTGCTGCGTCCTTAGTGATAACAGAAGCTAACTTTCGGCAGACCATTGATGGTTGGTTGGTCCCGATCCTCATCCCTTTTGTACTAGGTGTCACGGCCCTCTTCACGGCCTGGCGGGTACCGCGCCCAATTTTACGTGGCGAGAAATATCGTGAGCCATTCCCCGTTTTTTATGCGTGGTTTTTATTGCTGAGATGGGTCGCCCCTGTCTTGTGCTTTGCGCTGGGTATGCTTACGCTCGTGCGCGTACTGAGTTGACTGGACTATTGTTTACAGGAGCGGTGTTTACAGGACCAGTGTTGACGGGACTATTGTGGCGACGACGATAAACAAGACAGCATTACTGCCGCATTCAGCCAAGACGATGTTTGATTTGGTGGCTGATATTGCGAGCTACCCCGAATTCTTGCCCGGCTGTTCGGGTGCGCAGGTTATGGAGCAGACGGAAAACGTTGTTGTTGGACGACTCGATCTGTCAAAAGCGGGGGTTACGCAGTCTTTCGTTACCCGAAATACCAATACGCCTTACACGTCGATTACGCTCGCGCTTGAAGACGGTCCGTTCGAGTCGCTTGGCGGGGAGTGGCGTTTTGATGCCTTAAGCGACGAAGCCTGTCGTGTGTCACTCGATCTGACGTTCCAATTGCGGTCGGGTCTGCTTAAGATGGCCGCCAGCCGCCTTTTCGAGTCTGTTGCTAATGATATGGTTGACGCGATGGTGAAGCGGGCGAACCAGTTACAAAAAGAGGGGGCGTCCTAATCCATGTCTGAGCCCAAGTCCGAGCCTATGTCTGAGACAATTACCGTTGAAGTCGCTTATGCGCTTCCAGAGAAGCAGCGTATTGAGAGGCTGTCTGTGCCAAGAGGGACGTCGGCGTTGGAAGCAGTTGAACAGGCCAACCTGGGTCGCTTTTTTGACGAGCTACCCGAGACATCGGCAATGAAGCTAGGTGTATTTGGCAAAGCCGTACCGGCAACCCATGAGCTGTCCGATGGCGAGCGCGTTGAAATCTACAGAGATCTGCTGATTGATCCTAAGGCGGTGAGAAGAGCGAGGGCAGAAAAGGCAAAAGCGGAGCGTGCTGAGTCCTAGGTTTCTCGAGCTGACGATCATGCTGATCTTTACGCTAATTCAGTCTGCCTAACACGCTGAGATAACAAGACCCCCGCGCCAAGGCAGACTGCATCTCTCCCTCAAAAAGTGCACTTGGTTTTAACGTCCGGTGGTGCTGAGTTCTTAGCCGGTTCTTCAGGGTTAGGGTCCGGCTATTTGGTTCTGGGGCTGTTGGTTCTAGGGCCTGATGGTTCTGAGGTTTATTGGTTCAGAGAGTTGGGGGCCGAGACCAGCGCAAACCAGACGAGTTTGACGCGTGTTTACGACACCTCTTCCGAGGATTCTTCTGAGTCCTCAGCCGGTTCTTCAGGGTCAGGCTCAGGCCAGTTTTCACCGACGTAATCACCCTCTACATCCACCAAAACATCATTTTCGAATACGACCGTGAGGCGTCGGCGCAAAAGGTTGTCGTTACCGCGTCGGACGACTCGAATATAATCCCATCGGTCGTTATTGAACGTATCTTCAATAATAGGCGTCCCCAAAAGGAAGCGAACTTGCCGGCGGGTCATATCAGGCTTGAGCTGATCCACCATGTCTTGCTCCACGATGTTGCCCTGATCGATATTGATCAGATACACACCGGGGAAGCCGATACCACTGCAGCCAGAGAGCGTAACTGTGGATAGAAGAAGAGATAAACCGATGATCAGACGCGTTCGATACACCACAATGGCCTTTCCTGTTGATGGAGCGGCTGGCATCATAACTCTATTACCCGTCTTCGAGGAAATCTTGTGAGTAATCAGAACGTCGATCTTAAGCGTGCGGGCCTCAAAGTTACGCTTCCGAGGCTCAATATTCTCTCTATTTTGAGCGAATCAGCCGATGAGGGCGCGCACCTGAGTGCTGAAGACGTTTACCAGCGATTGCGTGATGCGGGTGATGATGTGGGGCTCGCAACGGTCTACCGGGTCCTGACACAGTTCGAAACCGCGGGTCTCGTTGAGCGACACAATTTTGAGTCTGGCCACTCAGTGTTTGAGCTGGCAAGTGATGATCACCATGATCACATGGTTGATGTCGACACTAACGAAGTGATTGAGTTTGTGGACGCGGAAATTGAAGCTCGTCAGCACGCAATTGCTGCCGAGCAAGGTTACGAAATCATCGATCACTCGCTTGTGTTGTATGTCCGCAAGAAGCGCTCATAAACAAACGTCTCAAAGTAAGCCGTCCGCATGGTCGATGTGGAAATCCAAGCGCCGAAATAGCGAGTGAAGTGGCTGGCGCCACGGTTGTCACACTCACTGCGCGATCGCTCGCTCGCTGCGTTGTCTCAGTGGCGCTAGGTTAGTCTGCGGCGAGCAACTCACGTGCGTTTTCGCGCGTCGCCTCAGTCACCACGGCGCCACCTAGCATGCGGCTGAGTTCTTCCACCCGCTCATCACCCGATAAGTAATTCAGACTTGTCGTCACGACTTCATCACCTGCTTTACTCACTTGGATGTGCTTGTGTCCCTTTGCCGCCACTTGCGGGAGGTGAGTCACGCAGAGCACCTGCACGTTGGCCGATAACGTTCTTAGTAATTTCCCAACGACGTCAGCGACAGCACCACCAACACCAACATCCACCTCATCGAAGATCATGGTAGGCGCCGTTGCCATATCGGCTACCGCCACCTGTAAGGCGAGGGAAATACGCGACAGTTCGCCACCCGAAGCGACTTTGTTCAGTGGTCCGGGCTGACTGCCAGGGTTTGTGGCGATCCATATCTCCACTTCCTCAAGCCCGCGCGGGTCAAGCTTATCCGGGGCTAATGGCAAGAAGCCTATTTCGAGCGTACACCGTTCCATAGCGAGTTGTGAGAGTAAATCCATCGCTCGTGAGGCGAGTGCCTTGCCACCTGCGGCACGTTTTTTACTCAGTTCGCTTGCAGCTGCCACCC
>CAJXZI010000140.1 GCA_913063005.1 uncultured Halieaceae bacterium
CCGGTTTCCATTCCGCCCGCACGCGGAGGCGAAGCTCGCGGAGGAAGGCCGGGGGCCGCCGCGCTTGCCGCCGGCGGTGCGCCTGTTGTTGTCGACGTACTAGGTGTTGTTTGCGACTTCTGTGCTACCGCCATGAATAAAATCTTTGGGAAGCGCGACGAAGTCGCGGCGGTCTACGTAGACTTGGACAAGAAAACCTTGAGTCTAGTTATCGGCGAAGGCGAGACGCTTTCGGACAAACAAATTGAAAAACTTGCCAAGAAAGCAGGCTATCGCATCGCTGCCATCCGTCGCGATAGCGAGGCGCTTGGCGGATGAACCCCATCGATCGAAGATCGCTGATTGGCCCGACGCTGTCGTTGTTCGCAAGCACATCGACGCTCCTTTGCTGCGCGCTTCCCGCGTTGCTAATTACTATCGGGGCGGGCGCCGTGATGGCGGGTCTGACCGCTGCAGTACCAGGAATCATGTGGCTGTCTTCAAATAAAGGTCCTCTTTTCATTGCGTCAGGGATTCTGCTGAGTGCATCGGCCTTTATGCAGTGGCGAGCAAGAAACGCCCCCTGCCCTGCAGACCCTGAGCAAGCCGCAGCATGCAATGCTCTGAGAGTGCTTAGCCGACGGATATTCATAGGCTCTACTGCGGTATATGTCACGGGCGTATTCTTTGCCTATCTTTGGCCTGCGATTTTTCTATAACTGCAAACCATAATTAGCCAAACGACGAGTTGCCAATAACCTCTCAGCCCGGGATCAGCGGTTAAGGACTCGCAGCTAAGGAACGACCGCTAAGATATAGCCCATCGGGTGTGTGATGAGGGTGAATAGGAAGATACCCCTAATAGCGGGCTCAGCGGGGACTATGATGTGAACGCTCGATCAACGTTTAACGAAAAACATAGCGAAAGAGTGTCGAACCAAAACTAAACTCGAGATTTAGCGCGCCGTGGAATCAAAACGTAAAGAACAATACCCGCGATAGCGGTGAGTAAGGCCAGTAGGGAAAACAGCTTCAGCAGCCATGTCCCAATGTCATCGCGATCGTCGTAATCCATAATGTGCAGCATCCACAGAAAGTCCCACGCTCGCCACGCGGTATTTCTGATAGCCACAATATCGCCAGATCGGGGGTCAACGTAAACTCTCAGCGAAGGCTCATCGACATCAAAAGCCCGCCACAAGGGCAACTGGCGACCTCGATACTCCGCCGCTTCAGAAGCTGTCGTTACCCACTCAGTAACATCCGCGGCAATGTCTGTCTTATCCCAAACAACCGCTATTGCCTGCTCTGAGGTAAGCGGCTCTACCGGCATACCTTGCGGTGTAAGCCAGTCAGTAATACCTGTTTCGCTATCAACAATCCCAACAACAAGCTCATCTTTGAGTCTTGGCTTGACCGTTAATTGTGATGTTTCAGTGATAGGAAAATCGAATTGCGATAAATCGATGGTTTGAGTCGGCAGCGCAAGACGATGAGGCTCGCCCCTAACCTCTTTAATATCAATAAAAGCGAAGTAGACGCCGCTGATGGTCCAGAGCAAAAGCTGAACCGCGGTGATGATTGCCAGACGTCGATGCCACACCCGAAGACGTCGCTGCCACAAAAGCGAACCGGACTTCATATGATCCTTCGAAAAGCACTGTACAGAAGGCTATAGATAAGACTTTGAACCATAAGAAAGGGAGCTCGAAGCTCCCTCTGATACCACTCAAACATACTCAGTCTTGAAAGGTCGTTGAAGACTCAGACTTATACAGCGACTGCTTGGGCTTCTCGAACACACGCTGAATCATTGGCTCGAAGAACGACAGTGGATAAGTCTCCGCCTCGGGGTCAAAGGCTGGCGCGTCATACTTCTCGATGAACTCGAGCGTCTGCTCGTACATCGGATGATCCTTGTAGGTCTCGCGCATATTCTTATCGAGGCCCAGGTACTCAAAGAAATAGTAGCCCTGGAAGATTGCATGATGCTTAACCATCCAATGATTAGCTTCACTCACGTAAGGCTGAAGCAACACGGCGGCAATATCCGCGTGGTTTGCCGGACCAAGCGTATCGCCAATGTCATGCAGCAGAGCACAAACGACGTACTCCTCGTCTTTGCCATCTTTGTGAGCAAGCGTCGCTGTTTGCAAACAGTGCGTTAGACGATCGACAGGGAAGCCACCGCAGTCACCCTCGAGTAACAGTAAATGATCAATGATTCGCTGATAGAGAGTTTTAGAAAACTCCTGCACTTCAGCACCAATAATCATCCAATCATCCGCCGTGCCATCCTTCATGTGGTGGAACTTTGCGCGTTCAGGTACAGCTGTATTCATTTTTTATTCTCCGCCTTGTCAGTATCGCGTTGAAACACTTCAAATCGCATTTGATGGTGGTAGATTAGCGCGCATTGTCGCGTTTCGCACTATCCGCGCGAAAACGCACTCACTCAATCACGACTTAAAGGCGAAAACTCCATGTTCATATTGCCGAAAAACCTTCTTCAGATCTCAACGCTCGCATTTATTTTTGCATTGGGTCTTGCTGGCTGCTCCAGTGAACAAACGGCTGAGCAAGATGCACCTATGTCACTGACCGAGTGGCTTGATGCTGAATACGAAGAGCAACTGATGCGCTCCCCCATGAATCTTACCTATCTGGGCCGCAGCGAGCGCAAAGACGAGTTAGACGAGTTCACTTTCGAGTCGTATAAGGCAGATCTCGCTTGGGAGGCGGCATCGGTAGCTGAGATGGAAAGTCGCTTTGATCGAGCCAAACTGTCAGAGTCTGAACAGCTTTCTTACGACCTCTGGAAGTACAGCTACGAGCAGTCGGCGTCAGGAGAGGCCTACTTCTACAGCGGCCTTGTTTTCGACCAGATGAACGGTATCCATTCGTTCATTCCGACTTTCCTCATTAACTTTCACACGGTGGAGAACGTAGCCGACCTCGAAGCATTAATCTCGCGCTTAAACCTCATAAAACCTCGCATGATGGATGCTTTAGATATCGCCCGTGAGTCCTCAAAGCGTGGCGTAGTGGCGCCCTATTTCGCGATGGATGGTGTAGCCGACCAATCCCGAAAAATCATTTCAGGCCAGCCTTTTGATGCTGAAGCGGAGACGGATAGTGCGATTTGGGCAGATGTGCAAAGAAAAGTAGCTGGGCTTCTGGAAAATGATTTACTCACCGAGGACGAGGCCTCTGCGCTTCAAGCTGAGGCAAAAGCAGCTTTGCTGTCATCATTCGGTCCTGCGTATGAAGCCATCATCGCCTGGGCCGAAGAGGAGCGCCTCTCATCGCCTGAGGTAGCAACCGGCATTGGCGCGCAAGAAGGCGGTGATGCTTACTACGCGCACTTACTCGCCCAGCAGACAACAACCGATCTAAGCGCTGACGAAATTCATACTATCGGCCTCAACGAGGTTGCCCGTTTGCGAAATGAGATGCTTGGCATCATGGACGAAGTGGAGTTTCAGGGGGACCTGCAAGCCTTTTTCGAAGAGGTTCGAACCGGTGAGTGGAATTATTATCCAGACACCGACGAGGGGCGTCAGGCTTATATCGACGATGCGACAGCCGCCATAGACAACCTAAAAGCACTGCTCCCCAAGTACTTTGGACTTCTGCCAAAGGCGGATCTGATCGTGAAGCGGGTAGAAGCCTTCCGCGAGCGTGACGGTGCAGCGCAACACTATTACGCGGGTACACCGGATGGATCGCGCCCTGGTATCTACTACGCGCATCTTTCAGACATGACAGCGATGCCAAAGAACCAGCTGGAGGTAATCGCCTATCACGAAGGTCTGCCCGGTCACCATATGCAGATCTCAATCGCACAGGAGCTCGAGGGCGTACCTAAGTTCCAAACGCAGCTTGGGTTTACCGCTTACGCCGAGGGCTGGGGCTTGTACTCGGAAAAACTCGCCAGTGAAATGCCCGGCACGTATACCGATGCCTACCAGCAGTTTGGTCGATTGAGCAGTGAGATCTGGCGAGCCATTCGCCTTGTCGTTGATACCGGCTTGCACTCAAAGGGCTGGACTGAGCAGGAAGCCATCGAATACTTCATGGCTAACTCGCCTGAGCCTTACGAAAGCGTGCGTTCGGAAGTGCGTCGATACATCGTTATGCCTGGTCAGGCAACGTCTTACAAGATTGGCATGATCAAGATCTTGGAGCTTCGCGCTACCGCGATCGAGGCGCTTGGCGATGACTTCGATATCCGCGGCTTCCACGACACGGTGCTGGGCGCGGGCTCGCTGCCGCTAGACCTGCTCGAGCGACGCGTTATGCAGTGGATTGAGAACGTTAAAGCGGGCTAAACGCAGCGCTAAAGGATCTAGCCTCAGGCCGCCGCCTGAGGTCGGATCATCTGCGACCCCTCTAGGGTTGCGAGTGCAGCTCGGTACTTTGAAGGGGGTATGAAACCGAGCTCGGCTCTCACCTTCTCGAGAGGCTCGTGAAGTCTGTCTTCCCAGCGAGTGAATAACATCCAATCCGCGGACTGCCCAATCTCTCGTCCCTCTCTCACGAGAGACTTCAAATCGAGATCAGGATTCTCTTTTTGCCCCTTGGTTCGACCCATGAAAATAATGAAGTCGATACCTCGTGAAGGCGTCTGAGTGGTCATAAACGACAGCAAGCAAAGCTCACCAAGCGTGTCGCGACCGTAGCCTGTCATTACGTGCTGCAGGTCATGAATATCCCGAAGTCGATCCCCTAGCCAGCGCTCGTTACGCCCCATCTTCTCGAATCGAGGCGCCTCCTCACTCGAGGCAATTAAGCCATCCGCGGATAAGCCCTCGCGGTGGACAAAATCATAATAAGCGCGGCCAATACTGCCTTCGGGCATCGCCAAAAGCGCCTCTCGATCATTGAGCACCGACACAATGTTGGGCTGCTCCTCGAGTAATTGCTGTCCTCGGAGATCCAACTGCATACGCTTGTGCGCCAAACCCAAAGAATTACCCTTAAGTGCCTCAAGGATCTTAAACACTTGCCCAGTGTCATCAGGATTACGCAGCAGGCGTGACACTGCGAGCCCCGCCTGAATAGGCTTGATGCGATTTAATTGATACCAACGAACAATGGAGTTCAACATGGGTAATGAGTGCCTTGACCGATTTACCGGCACCAAGAGTAGCAAGTAAATTTATTTTTCCCTAGCCTCGAAAGCGTGAACCGCCTCGCGTGCAATGCGCTGCAGGTACACTGCCTCGACTCTAGGAAGCCGTCCAAAATAGTCGTATTGCAGGCCCTTCAAATCATCGTCGTAGAGTGAAAGGTAAACAACACAGGCACCGAGATAGGTCCCCCGGAGGTTGGGATGTGTCCCGTCAAAATCCGCGTGTAGCGCAAAATCGGGACGCTCGCTGTAGGACCGCTCGAACGCCAGCCCCACGGGAATCACGCCCGCATCCGCCACTTTGCCCGCTTCGATATACATGCTCGCAATACGGTCGATCATACCCTCAGCTGCGCGACGGTGTGGCGCCACATACGCATGGGTCATGTAAAGCCATGGTTCTGCACCTATCGACTGAGCTTTTTTTGCGTAGGCCGTCGCTGTTTTTATGAATACGTTGCGCGTTTCAGGGGTAAGAGGCTCAAAGCTCCCTCCCTGCATAACTACCGCCTGAAAAGGCTCGTCAACACCAATCTGCCCTGGTGCGAGCAGCCAGTCGATATTGTGATGCCCAAGACGGGCGCCACCAATTGTTGCCGATTTGTACTTAATATCCCGACTTTTAAGCGTTGGGTACCGCTCAGCCACCATCCGCTTTACGTGGTTATGAAGACTGTCGTTGTAATACAGATAACTGTTTCCGATAAACAACACGCGGGTTGGCGGAT